>JBEELA010000228.1:0-2915 GCA_041168365.1 Planctomycetota bacterium | reverse complement strand
TGGTAGTAATCGCCGATCGTCCAGTTGTTGCTGCTCAACGAGTAGGTTGAACCATTGCCAGCTGGACTCGAGTAGGTCGTCGCTGCAACAGCGTGCGCACTGGAAAGCATTGTTCCACTGGTCAATTCGCCCGAATCCGCAGCTCCGTAGTTGTAACTCGTTCCCGTCGTGGCAGCAGGAACAGCAGTTGGCATAGACCAAGATGCAATGACAGCGGCAGATGCGCTCATAGAGATGAGTGATGTGGCTGCAACAGCGAGGAGTAAAGTTGATTTGTTCTGCACGGGAGGCTCCCTGAATAAAAGAGGATCGCAATCTTCAATCAGTTCGACTGATCGCCCGATTTCCTCGCCACCTGTGATTGGAAGATAACCCATAGGGCATCGAATGCAAATTTTGCTGCCAATATTTGTAAGTTTGGACACCTGATCAGACGCATTCCCCCTTTTCGGTTATGCTCTAAATGCTTATTTTCGCCCGAATCGACCGCCACTCCAGATTCCAGATGTTCTGGGATCGCAGTGACTGACTCCTGACAGGGAAGATCTATGGAAGCAATCAAGGGTATTGGTGTCAGCTCTGGAATCGCCATTGGAAGGGCTTTAAAGCTCTCGGAGGTCGATGGACGGGTCCAATTTGGCACCGTAGAAGCCAAAAACGTATCCTCGGAAATTGCGCGGATGGATCGATGCCTGCAAGAAGCCAAAGACCAAATTGTGCAAATGCGAAATAAAATCACCCTGCGTGGTGACGATTCTGCAGCCCGGATCTTTGACTTCCACCTCGAACTTCTTGGCGACTCGACTTTAATTCAGCCAATTCGGAATGACATTCAGCGCGAGTGCGTCATCGCCGAGTATGCAGTTGCCGAGAACTTCAAGAAGTTCGCCGATCAACTGCGAAAAATGGGAAGCGAAATGTTCGTGCAAAAAGCGATCGACGTGATCGATCTCGAACGTCGAGTGCTTTCTCATTTAGCTGGTCGAACAACCGATCGTTTGGCGGGAGTCAAAGGACCAGTTGTCGTCATCGCGCACGAACTCACTCCCAGCCAAACTGTCGAATTGCATCGAGCGCACGTCGTTGCGTTTGCAACAGATGGTGGTGGCTTGACTGGTCATACTTCGATCCTTGCAAGAGCTCTTGGATTGCCCGCTGTGGTTGGTTGTACCAAGGTAACAATCGATGTTGAAGATGGCGACACGATCATCGTCGATGGCGACGGCGGAGTTGTCATCGTGCGACCGGACGATGTGCTGCTCGCGCGATATCAACTGCTTGCGCGTGAAGGCCAACAACGACAACGCGCACTGCGAATCGACGCGGGGCAACCATCGATCACGCGCGATGGCATGCCGATCACACTGCTTGGAAACATCGAATTTCCTGATGAAATTGATGCTGTTATGGAAAATGGCGGAGCAGGCGTTGGGCTGTACCGAACAGAATTTCTCTACCTCGCCAGCGAAGTCGCGCCTACAGAAAATGATCACTACGAAAGTTATCGCCGAGCAATCGAACTTTCGCATGGACGACAACTCATTATTCGTACTCTTGATTTAGGAGCGGACAAATACACGCAAGTTCATCTTGCGGAAGCGGAACGAAATCCGTTTCTTGGACTGCGAAGCATCCGTTTCTGTTTAGCGAATCCCGAAATGTTCAAGACACAACTTCGTGCGTTGTTGCGGGCGAGCGCACATGGTCCCATCAAGATCATGCTTCCACTTGTGACTCATGTGATGGAACTTCGACAAACGAAAATGATTCTCAATGATCTCGGCGAAGAATTGGATGAGGAAAATATTCCATTCGACCGAAACATTCCCATCGGCATCATGGTCGAGACCCCAGCAGCGGCTTTGATGGCGCGAGTCTTCGCCAATGAGGCGAGATTTCTTTCCATCGGTACAAATGATCTTGTCCAGTACACCCTTGCGGTTGACCGCGGCAATGAACGCGTCGCGGGGCTATACAACGCTGCAAATCCAGCCGTTCTGATGCTCATAAAGAGCATCGTCCGCACCGCCCGCCACGTCGGAATCGACGTCAGCGTCTGCGGCGAGATCGCCGGCCAGCCACTTTTTATCCCGTTGCTCCTTGGCATGGGAGTCCGTACACTCTCTATGTCGCCTGGGCAGATCCCCGCAGTGAAGCGGGTGGTTCGGGGACTTGAGATCGAACAGTGTGAGTCACTCGCGAGGCGGGTTGGCTCGTTCGACTCAGATCGGCAGGTGCTTTCGTGCCTGCGCGACGAATTGAGACGAATCGACCCGGAGGCACTTGCAGGCTCAGAAGGCGGCTAGTGCCAGTCACAACGAACTACTGAACAGACACATGCTTGGATCAAGGTAGGACCCGCGAATCAGATCAGCGTCTATGTAAGAGACGCGCTTTTTCGGAACCGAGGACCCCAGTCGGGCATGTAGACGGAACAATCGCGATGCAGTTTGAACAACTTAGGCTTCACTCGACCTTGTCGGTCGATCAACACACGAATGAATGTCATTTGATATTCATCGTTGTAGAAGCTCATCGCAGTGCGTTCCGTCATTTATCGCCGCAAGTATGCGGCAGAATGACAACGTGCCAAAAAACAAAGAAAATCTAGACGAAAATTCCCCAGAGAACGACCCGACACACATCTCCAATCCCGACGAAGTTGTCGGTGCAGAGAAAACGGATTCGACAGAATCCCATTCCGTAAATCCAGAAGATTACGCAGACGAAGCGAACGAGCGCGAGGCAAATCGCGAACTCGCCGCCGATCATGCGAGTGATGAGGAAGAGGACGCTGAGACACAAGACGATCCCGCGCATGATGATGAAGCGCTGGAAATCTCTGAAGCTGAAGATGCCGAGACTGAAGACGCTGAGGAAGAAATTGACAGCGAAGTCACTGCTGAAGCGCACGA
>JBEELA010000227.1:0-4955 GCA_041168365.1 Planctomycetota bacterium | reverse complement strand
AAACTCGCGGAAAACACTGTCATTCAAGCGGTCACTTTCCATCCAGCACCAGAGTTCAAACTTATTACTTGGGACTGTGATGAAATAGAACGTCAGGTCGTACGAAGTGAATGCGTTCATTCGACTTCCGCCACTCTTTGTATAAATCTGATCGAATTCGTCTTTGATGATCGAACCAATCTTTTTCTGATCCGCTTCGAGCGCAGCGATCTGTGCTTTGACCTCTTCGGTTTTCTTCGCGCCATCGGCGGCATTCGGATCGATCTTTCCTAATTCTGTTTTTAGCGCAGAAAGCGCAGTCGTGTTGACTCGGCCTTGTTGACTGTCCATCGAAGTCTTCAGGTCTGTTCGCATCTTTGCCAATTCTGGAGTGTCATTGGCGGCATTCCACGGATCATCAATTTCTCCCGAGAAAAACCGTTGATACTGAGTGGTCCACACATACTGATTCATCGCATCCCGAAGCGCCTTCTGTTTGGCACGGAATTCAGCGTCCTTTGTCGCGTCGCCGGTTCCGATTGTGCTGGTCCCTTTGAACATCATGTGCTCGAAGAAGTGGGAAATGCCTGTGATACCGGGGCGTTCGTTGGCGCTGCCGACTTTGGCCAGCCAGCCAGCCGAAATGGTGTTTGGCTCGTCGGTCCGCGGTATGAGAACAAACTTCATCCCGTTTTCAAGGGTGAATATTTCAGGGGTCAATTGCTGCGCCTGAGCAGGAAGTGCGGTCAAAGCGGCAGCGACGAGTGCGAAAATAGTTCCGAAGGTCAATTTCATAGGTTTCTCCAGTTGGGGGGGAATATATTTATAGGCTAATTTTGAAGAATTTGCTTCACGAGGTGAATTTTGGGGCTATGTTCTCTGTATGAGTTTCGCATCACGAACCACCACGGTGTTCGCTGTGGCTTTTATGGCTCTCTCCGTGGCAACTCCTGCTTTTGGGCAGCTGCGGATAGTGAATTACAATTGTGCTCACATGGGGGGAGATGGTCCAGCTTTTCAGCAGGTGCTTACTGCCGCTCATTCCGATAACAAAGTAGGTTGGGCCAAGCCTGTTGATATTTTCATTTTTCAAGAGGTTAGTGCGAGCACTGTGGCCGAATTGCAGTCTTTGGTCAACGCAGCTGCACCTGCGGGAACCACTTATAGCCGTGCGACCTTCACCACTTCGGGAACTGAAGATAGCGCAGCAGGATCCCAGTGCGCCTTTTACCGTGTCCAAACTATTTCAGAGACGACGGCGGCACACGCGGATATTTTTACAGGTGCGAGTCGCAACGCAGATCGCTGGCTTTTTCGATTGAATGGATACAGCTCGACTGCGGCTCAGTTGTATGCGTACAGCATGCACTTGAAGGCCTCGGTTGGATTTGAAGCGGATCGCCAAACAGGTGCGCTCGCAGTTCGTGCAAACGCTGATGCGCTCGGTGCTGGAGTGCGCGCCATTTTCGTCGGCGACTTTAATGTGTACAACAATACAGAGCCTGCATATCTCACTTTCTTGGCAGGTGGAAATGCCCAAGCCTTCGACGCTCTTGGAACTGGTTCGTGGAGCGGAAGTTCGCGCGCATTCGTTCACACTCAAAGTCCTCGCGAGATAAGTGGATCACTCGTTGGCGGTGGTATGGATGATCGATTTGATCTTCATCTCGCGACTGCTGGAGTCACAGATGGCGAAGGAATCAGCATGATTTCTGGGACATATCGCGCCTTCGGCAACGACGGCCTGCATTACAACCTTGCGATTAACACGAATGGAAATTCTTTTTATCCAGGAGATTCCGCTCGTTCAAATGCACTTGCGCTCGCAATCTTCAATGCATCGGATCACATTCCAGTCATTGTGGATTATCAAGTTCCCGCAGTGATGTCTGCGACGCTGCTTGCAATCCCACCTCGCGTCATCCAAGGATCATCTGTGACAGCGCAAGTTCAAGTAAAGAATGTTGCTGCGGTTGTCACTCCGCTTGGCTCGGATGAACTTGATTATGTCGTGACAGGAACAAATCTTCTGACAGGCAACTTCAGTGGAATCGCTCCACTCTCGCCAGCTGTTGCGACGGTGAATTTGCAATTGAATACTGCAACGATTGGTCTCTTTGCAGTCGAAGCACAAGCCACAAGTTCCTCCGAAGGCGTGCAAAATCCAGCAATTGTAATGCCCGCCGAATGTTCGATCGTCTCACGAGCAAAACCATCTTGGCAATCGACCTCGATCGTGTCGGCCATCACTGTTCCGGTCGCGATTCCAGTTGGGAGTGGTGTTGTAAATGTTGATGTCCCTTTGCATAATGTTGGATGGGGGACTCTGCAAGCAATGCTCGACGCGGATTTTGTTCAGTTGCCAACTGGTTCTTCAGTTTCGGTTGTTGGGCCTTTGCCACAGTCGATTATGGCAACGCCTGGGATTCTGCGTCTGCGTGTGAATCCAGTTGGACTTCCAGTTGGGCTTACAAATGTCAGCGGGACTTTGCTGACGAGCGATGAGAACATTCCCGGCGAAGGCGATGCGACATTGAGTTTCACAATTGCGGTCACGGTTGGGTCCGCACCACGACAAGGCGACATCAATGGCGATGGAATGGTCAATGCAATTGACCTTGCAAGCTTGCTGGCGCAGTGGGGCGGTCCTGGCTCGGCTGACATCAATTTGTCTGGATTGGTCGATGGTCTCGACTTGGCAATCTTGTTGGGAAATTGGGGATAAAATTTCCTTTTTTCATATTATGGAAAAAAGAATTATGTCTCACAACGCAAACTGCTTTTTCCGCTCCAAACTTTTTTTGCGATTTCATGTGATCGCATCAGCACTCGTTTCGACTGTCTTAGCAACCAGCGCAATGGCTGGCGATCTTGCAGTGACAAGCGTTGACCTGACGCAAGGTGCTCAATTCGGCACGACGACATTGGTCGCTGGTCGTTCGACGATGGTCAGAGTCAAGGTTGCGGTGACGGGACAAACCGTATCGCAGTCAAATGTTGATGCTGTTCTGCGCGTCTATGTCGGCGGTCAGCAAATGGTGGGTTCTCCATTCTTTTCACGCAACGGTCCGATCACTGCGCCGATCACGCCGAATTTTTTTAATGTCAATGACACGATCAATTTCACGATCGTTGCACCAGTCAGCACCGATGTTGATTTTGAGGTTGTGCTTGATCCGCTGAATAAGGTTGCGGAATCCAATGAAACAAATAATCTCTTTGTCTTGAGCAACAAAGTGTTCTCTTGTCGTAAGACGCTCGATGTCGCTTATGTTTCGGTGAACTACACACCAGGTGGCGGGCAACCGGTTGCAGCGACCATCGAGCCAGGCGTTGGCGATGGGTTTATGCGCGGCATCTACGCGGTGGCGGAGTTGAATTATCACCGCTCTCCGCTGGGCCCGTTGACTTGGACAACAGACATCAATACCAGCGAAACAACACTTCTTTCGTCGCTTCGAACCATTCGCCTGACAACGATTCCGGCTGCTGGTTATGCGCGGCCAGAGTTCATCTATGGTTGGCTGCCAGGAAATCCTTTCAGTGGCAATGGTGCGGCGAACGGAATACCGGGTGACGCAGCATTCGGTAATACAGAGTCGACTCGTTTTCAGCGCACATTTGCGCATGAAATTGGCCATTGTTGGGGACGAAGTCACACCACCAATGCGATTGCCTCGGTTGGGTTCGATGTCGAACATCATCTGGTAAGTCCTCTGAGTCTTGGCCAGACTCATGCAACAACGCAGTACGACGTGATGGTCGCAGGTCAGTTGACCAATGTTGCTTGGGTTGATTCTGCAACGTATCTCGATTGTCTCACCGATACTCGTTCGCAGTGCACGGCGTTTGCTCCGCCAGGTGGTGGAGAAAATCCAGCATCCGATGCGCAGCGTGTTCTACACATCAGCGGTGCGTATCAACATCAGGTGGGTGGCAAGCCAAGTCGAATTGAATTGCTCCCTGTCAATCAGATTGATCTCGCTTCGCCCACAGCAGATGATGCGCAAGGCGATGTATTGTTGCAGTCATTCGCAGCAGGAGGAGATTTGCTTTCGAGCGTGCGATGGAAATCCGCAACGACTCGTGAGTCATGCGCAGAGTGTGTGAATGGTCGACCGCATCTTCACGACAACTCTGCAGTTTCGATTCTGATTCCTGCGGCAGTTGCGAATCAAGAACCTGCTCGGATCGAGTTGCGTGATTTGAAGAGCGGCAATTTGCTTGTGACTCGAACGCGCACTGCATCTGTGCCGCAAATCGCCAGTCTTGGAAGTCGAATGATCGACGGTGTGGGAGTCGCGAGTCACAGTGGCACTGGTCCATTCGTCGAACTTTTCTGGGATGCAGCCGATGCGGATGGCGATGCACTTTCTGCGGACATCTTGCTGAGTTGCGATGGCGGTCAATCTTGGTCTGCGATTGGAGTGAATCAGCGGGGATCGTCAATGAAATTCGCACTCTCCGATATTCCAGTTGCGAAGAACGAGCAGGGGATTGTCAAGGTTCGTGTGAGTGATGGCTTGAATGTGGTTGATGCGGAAATGCCTACTTCTCTTGGTCATTTTGGTTTGGGCCATTTTGGCCTGGGTGCATCTGGGTCAAAGGCGCTCGATGAAGGATCGATCGCAGGCGATTCGCAGTGGTCGAATTCTTGGCTTGTCAACGCCCCAGACATTCATCTGATTTCCCCCAATGCCAGCCAGTCATATCCCTTCGGCGCATCGGTCTTGCTGCACGCATCTGGTTGGGATTTGGAAGATCAGTTCTTGTCTGATACTGCTTTCACTTGGAGTTCGTCGATCGCAGGCGCAATCGGAACTGGTCGGCAAATTCTGGTTTCGACGCTCAATCCTGGAACGCACGTGATCACTTTGCGTGGAACGGACTTTGGTGGTTTGTTTGTCGAGAAGAGTGTTTCGATCAATGTCACTGCTCGAGTTATTTTCAACGCTGACATCAATGGCGACATCCTC
>JBEELA010000226.1:0-3271 GCA_041168365.1 Planctomycetota bacterium | reverse complement strand
TGATCTTCTCCGCAATTCGCCAGACATGATGCTGAAGAGTGCGATGGTCGTCATCGTCATTCTTTGTGCGCCGATCACTGAAGAATTCACATTTCGTGGAGCGTTACAAATGGGGATTCGTGGTTCAGGATTTTCACCGTGGTGGGCGATCATCATCACCAGTGCATTTTTCGCCGCAATTCATATCCCAGTCCTTGCAGCAGGGGCAATGGCATCTGGACTGGCGACTCTTTTTTTACTCGCGCTGATTCTTGGTTGGCTGATGCAGCGCACAGGACGAATCGCAGCGCCAATTGCTGCGCACTCGCTTTTCAATCTTGTAAATCTGATGATCTTCTGGCTTGGTTGATGGCGGCGAAGCAACCGAGAGTTTCGTACGATCAACAACAGCATGCCTTCGAACAACGCACCAAATTCCAAGCCGCGCATTTTGACTGGCGACACGCCAACTGGAACATTGCATTTAGGGCATTGGGTCGGCAGCGTCAAACGCCGCGTCGAATTACAACCAACTCACGAGTGCTATTTTCTGATCGCCAACATGCATGCATTTACGACGCGTGTTGATCACGCTGATGATATTCGCCGCGATTCGATTGAGATTGTGCGGGATTATCTTGCGATGGGAATTGATCCAAAATTGTCAGCGATTTTCTTGCAGAGCGAAGTGCCCGCGATCGCGGAATTGACCTTTCTTTTCGCCATGCTGTTGCCGTTCAATCGCGTGATGCGCAATCCAACGCTGAAGGACGAGATCAAGATCAAGAATCTCGGCGAGACTTATTCATTCGGCTTTCCGCTCTATGCCGTTGGCCAAACTGCGGACATCTTGGCGTTTCGCCCCTCGGGCGTGCCGGTTGGTGAGGATCAAGTTCCGCATCTCGAAATGACGCGCGAAGTTGCTCGCAGATTCAATCAGATTTTTTGTGGAGTCTCTGAACATGCAGAAGACTCTGACCACGAAAAATTGGGTGGGACTTTTCCAATCCCACACGCAGATGTGGGAGTGGTTGGACGCTTGATGGGAATCGACGGCGTGAACAAGATGAGCAAGAGCCTTGGGAATGCGATATTCATTGCAGATCCCCCAAAAGAAGTGCAGAAAAAGATGGGCAAGATATTTACAGGTCGACAAAGTCCCACCGAGCCAGGCGATATCAACAACGCGCTCTTTCAATATGTTGATGCGTTCATCCCTGATGCGGCGAGAGTCGCAGAATTGAAAGATCGATATGCACGCGGTGACAATCTTGGTGATGGTCATGTGAAACAAGAAGTTGCTGAGGCGCTCAATCGTTTGCTCGAGCCGATGCGCGAGCGTCGCAAGCAATACGAAGGCAGTGATGATGCGATCATTGACATTCTTCGAGATGGATGCGTGCGCGCAAATCGAGTTGCCGAAGAAACCCTTGCGATGGTGAAAGACGCAGCGAAGCTATCTTATTTCCCACGTCGACTGACGCTGGGTTGAAGTGGATTTGCATTCACCTTGCGCATCTTCATTTCGCGCGGGTGACAGTTCGCGATCACTTCCTTCAAATGATCTCGCGTGACATGGGTATAAATCTGCGTGGTTGTGATACTGGAATGCCCGAGTAATTCTTGTACGACGCGCAAGTCCGCACCGCCGTTGACCAAGTGCGTCGCGAATGAATGTCGAAGTGTGTGCGGATGGACATCGTTCAATCCTGCAAGCGCCGCATTTTTCTTGACCAACTGCCAGATGGCAACGCGGTCGAGTGGTCTTCCAGAAAACGAGAGAAGCAATCGAAATCCATCTTTCCCTTCGCCAACTTTCGCAAGTGCAGGCCGACACTCTGCAAGGTATTTCAGCGTCCAGCGAATTGCCGGAATTCCAATTGGCACAATTCGCATCTTGCCGCCTTTTCCAGTGACCGCGAGCGAACCAATCGTCTCGTGAAAATCATTCACCTTCACGGTGCAGACTTCGCTCGCGCGCAATCCGCCACCGTACAGAAGTTCCAGCATCGCACGGTCTCTCAGCCATAATTTTCCTTGTGCTGGTGATGGAAACTCGACGAGTGTCTTCATCTGCTTTGCTGTCATCGCACCAGGCAATCGCTTCCATGCAGTTGGTCGCTCAAGTAATCTTGCGGGATCACGAGTGATGGTTCCCATCGCACGAAGCCAGCGAAAAAAGACTCGAATTGTCGCAAGATGACGCGTGACAGTTGTCGCTTGATATTCCCGCTCTTTGGAAAGCCAACGAATATGGTTTGTCAGGTCCGCCATCGTCGCTGTTGAAGGGTCTTCGTTGCCGCGTTCATTGAGATATGAAGCCAAGAGATCCAAATCGCGACCGTACGCCTCTAAAGTCAGAGTCGCAAGTCCGCATTCGATCCGGCAGAACGCCAGAAAGTCACGGCGTCTTCGAGCGGCTACGGTAAGAACTTCCATGGACTGTGGGTTGCATGAGTGCGGGAATAAGATTTTTCTGAAGGATTCCTTTTTGATTGTCGCCAACGGTTTCGCGAAATCTCGATTCCATGTTGATTCGGTGATAGAGCGCGCATCCATGAAATCCACCACAACAATATGTAAACAATTGTTCGACCTCGCCGAGTGCGAACCGCGACGTGCAACGATGATCGTTGAGGTCCATGTGCGGGCAGTAGCGGGGATCTGGATCGTTCATAGCTTGTTAGAAGATGGTGTTTGTATGTCTGGACTGTGCAGAAGCCGATGCCGAAGTGCTGGTTTTCGCTCCAGCAGAAAGAATTACTCTACTGTGCCGAATCGGTCGAAACGACCATAAATCTCCACATTTACTTCGCTAGCATTCCACATATGAACATGGACCGACCAACGGTCGCAATCTCTTTGGGTGATCCTTGCGGCATCGGCGCCGAAGTCACCGTCAAGGCCCTTCACGATCCGATCGTGAGGCGCGCTGCGAAATGGGTCGTGCATGGTTCCAATCATTTGATGCATATCGCAGCAGAGCGAAGCGGAATCCCAGTGAATTGGCTTCGTGTTGCTGTGGAGAGCGAGCGTGCTCAACATGAAATTGATGCGGATTATGTTGTGCTCGATCACGGACAAGTGCTTGGACTTTTCGATGGGCGAGAGCCTTCGAAGGTTGGAGGATTGGCAAGCAAGAATTATGTTGAAGCAGCGATCACAGATGCGATGCGTGCTCAAGGGGATCCTCGGCGGGTCGACGCAGTTGTGACGGCGCCGATCAGTAAAGAGTCTTGGTCGCTTGCAGGTTATCGCTGGCCTGGACACACAGAATTATTTGCGTTTCGCA
>JBEELA010000225.1:0-2966 GCA_041168365.1 Planctomycetota bacterium | reverse complement strand
ACGCCGAAGGTCACCATATCGGCCATCGAGTCGAGCTGCGCACCAAATTCGCTCGCTGATCGTGTCAGTCGAGCGGCGAATCCATCAAGCCCGTCAAAGAGCATCCCAAGAAAAACCAATGCTCCTGCGATAGTCAGCGTGCTCCATCCCATCACATTGCTTGGGCCGATTGGCTTACTGGCGTAATGAATCGCTGCGAATCCGCAAATCAAATTTCCAAGTGTGAGCAGTGTGGGGATGAAAGAGACAGTTGCAATTCGACGTCGGTGTCGCATCGAGCGAGATTCGTCTGGAGAAATCGGTGGTTGAGCGATCATTAGGGTTCTTTAGCTGGGAGTGATTCTAGGGGGGCATTATCAAAAAAGTTGTTGGCAGAAATCAGTGGAATCAAGACGATGAACGGACGCTGTGGAATTGCAGCTGATTCTTCGTTAGGTCGAGTCAACAATAATTCTCCAAGAGTTGGCGGGGAAGCAACAGGAGGGCCTGCAAATTGTCCGCGAGTAGAAGACTCTCGACTGCTTTTTGGTGTCATTCCCGTGATCAAGAGCACACTCCCTCGTTGGAGCGAGACAAAGAATCCAGCGGATGGAAATGGTTCACGCGCAGTTGTTCGTGCGCCAGGAACTTCGCCACCAGCAAGAAATGCAGGCAAAATCTCAATATCTGTGACTGCTCCAGATTCCAGAGGTACGGTCCATCCACGCATGAGTAGTTGAATCGCACCATCGTTCAATCGATGAGTCGAACCATTCATAACGACTGCATACGAACCACGAATTTGAAAAGATGTGAGTTGACTCCATGTTGTCGCCTCTCCGAGCCACGCGCGAATATTCGCATACGTTCCGCCAAGATCCTCCAGTGCATTTGGAAGCGCAGAAAGTTTGACCTCAGCCACCATGAAACCATTGCTTGCAAGTTGCTTCTGGATTTCTGTTGAAATTCCTGAGGGGGGATTCTTTTTAAAGAATGTTGAAATGACTGATTGGTTATCGAAGATCTGCCAGCGGATGACTGCGATTCCATCGCTTGTTCCATCATCAACAGGAAGCGTAATGTGCTTCATGGGGGATTTGGAAGTCGAAGAGTTCGCATCCTCGGCGGCATTTCCAGTCGAGGGTGATTCCCATTCTGGGCGCACTGCGGATGATCGTGTCGCCGCTTGTGTGGATGATTCGCTTGTCGCATTTGTTGCAGCGCATCCGACAATGAATGCCATCAATGCTGCGAGCGCAGGCATGGTCATCAAGATCATTACGACAGGGAAAGATTTGGATCGATTCATATGTTCGAAACTCTTGGCAAAGCATTGATGCGATCAATCAA
This sequence comes from Planctomycetota bacterium, assembly GCA_041168365.1. Classification (GTDB taxonomy): domain Bacteria; phylum Planctomycetota; class Phycisphaerae; order Phycisphaerales; family SM1A02; genus F1-60-MAGs104. Next base: position 1,637 of record JBEELA010000225.1, on the reverse strand, counting down.
TCGTCGCAAAAGGCCGAAATACTTGCGATTATGGCGAAACCACACCCGAGGAGTCCCTTCAGGAACGTCGTCGCCATCAAGATGATTTCCTTGCAGAAATCCGCCAGATGCCAAGAGTTCACTGAATTCGCTGTCGAGTTGGGCGCAGGCGTTGGAAGGAAGTGGAGTATCAAGGCGAATCACCAACAAATCATCGACATAACGACTCGATTGATATCGGCGATAAAAATTGCTGACGATGTCCGCTGCCGCCAATGGAGATTTCGCGATGCAATACAAGTCTTCATCTTCTGGACTGATCCAACCAGCATCGTGCATCGAATCTCGAACGAAACGCTCCCATTTTTTCCAATATCCCACTGGAGTCCCATCGGGTGAATTGCCTTCTACAAGCACGATTGGGACGACAGCATTTCGACCGCACTGGATGAGAGTCAACGCCTCGAACAATTCGTCTTGCGTACCAAATCCTCCCGGAAACGCAGCGACTGCATCAGCATTTCCCATGAAGGCCAACTTGCGCGTGAAGTAATAACGGAACTTCAGCAATTTAGGATCATTCGCAATGACAGGATTTGGTTTGTCCTCGAATGGAAGTCGAATTGAAAGTCCGAAGGATTGCTCTGGAGTTGGCCCTTCAATTCCCGCCTGCATAATTCCAGGGCCGGCACCAGTGATCGCCATCCAACCGCGTGTTGCAAGCAATCTGGAAAATTGAAATGCTGCGACATAATCTGGATGATCCCGCGGCGTTCGAGCGCTTCCAAAAATTGCGATCTTGCGGAGCGTTCGATAGCGATCAAACATCGTAAATCCAGCCCGCATTTCGCGAAGTGCCTGACGAACGAGACGAAGTTCACCAACGGTCAATTTGTCATCGAGAAGGCGAAGCGAAGTTGCCACCATCTCTGCGACAAGCAGGCGTCTTTGATGATCGTCAACATCTGACTGTTGCACACCCGCCTTGTTGGCTGGCGAAACAAGATCGATGATCGCTTCAATGGCAGAGCGAATTTTCGGTTCGATTCGCTTTTGCTTCTCGCTCATGGTTGACTGCTCGCAATCGGCGCACTTGGAGGTAATTCTGGTGGTGCAGTCAGACCTGGCAGTGGAGCGAGCGAGCCTATTGGATCGTTGATCGTTCCACGGACATCAATTTGAAAAAGTTGATTCGTCACACCACCAAGAATGTCACTGATGATCGGCATTGTTCCTCGGTTGCGAAGCCGAAGTGCAATCTCATTTGATTCAGTATTCAGCCATCCTTCTCCAGTCAGAAGCAAATCTTTACAAGCTAAATCAAACCGTTCGAATTGAATCCGATCTTGATCAATCGTGAAATCAAATTCTCCTTGCTGCACGATTGGGTCGAGACTCAAACTCAACTGCGTAATCTGCAGCAAGGCAACACCAATGGGAAGTCTCGCAAGTTCCGCTTGTCGTATCGAAGCGCTGCCTCGTCCTTGGCGTGTAGAAATTCCAGCAGAAGTTCCCGAGATATTGATGCGAGCGTCCACCAAGCCGGGGTCGATTTCTAGAGCACTTTTGCCATTTTGGGGGTTCGGTGTCGCAACCCCTTCGCCGTAAATTTTCAGTGAGTGCAAGGGGACGCTTGCAAGCAAGATATCTGTTGCGTA
>JBEELA010000224.1:0-2612 GCA_041168365.1 Planctomycetota bacterium | reverse complement strand
GAATCGAAGCGTTTGGATTCGTGACTCCAAGCAGCCTTCGCTGATTATTCTCGGTCAACTCGATCGTGAAGCGAAGTTGTGCTTTCGTGTCTGTCTGAGCGATGCGCTGAAAGACTTCATCGGGCTTGAAGTACTTGAAAACAACATCGTTGAATCCGCACTTGTGAAATAAGCTTGCCCAGAATCGGTCGCTTGCGATGACGGGCTCGCCGTCAAGAAGCAATCGTCGCGGCGCAAATCGCAGGCGATTCATCGATGTGCTAGCCCTTCGTCTTTGCAGAAAAGGATTTGTCGGCTGGTTCGGTATCGCTGGCAGATCGCTCATGTTGGGCGCAATTTGTAGAGCGCCGATTGTTGAGACGACATGGTCGAGTTGTGGCATTGAAAATGGAATGTGTGATTGCTGTGAATTCATGTGATACTCATTCTTGCTCATTTGGATCTGGCTTTCGAAAGATGCTGGAAGTTGATTTATATTTGCGCGCCTTGGTGACAAAGGTTGGGAGCACAACTGTTGCACGCGCCGCAACGGTGCGCATGTTGTGAACGAGCGCATCAAGTTGACGCGTTGCTCCAATAGATCGCCACTCGCTATCACGAATGACATATTGCTCGACGGGACGAGCGATACGCGTGAATGGCAGGGGAGTGTCGCGGTGTTGAACGATTGTCTTCACCGGAATACTTGGATGCATTCGAAAAGCGCGCCCGCCCATTTGAACGGTTGGGCCTTTGCTTGCGGGTCGAATGAAAACCGTTTGAAGTGTTGGATCGTTAAACCCTTCAGTCAGGCAACCCATCGCTAGAAGGATCTCAACTTTGCCGCTGGCGAAATCTTGCAACTGTGTTGATCGATCGGTGTCGCCTGCGACAAGTTCAACGCTGACGCCACTCTTGCGCAGCGCAATCAAGCAGGCATGCGCTTGCTGGCGAGTGTGCATAAAGATGACAGTTTTTCCGAATCTCTCGCGAGATCGAAGCCACGTTTTTGCGACGTCTTCTGGTGCCCACGAATCAATGCTGACATGTGCATAGGGCGCGAGATATCCGTCATCTTGCAAACTTTGAATCGAACAACGGCGAATCACATGGCTGTAACACAAACGCGCTCGGTCGCTACGCCACGGCGTCGCCGTCAATCCCATGATGTACGAAGGCTTCACGTTTGCGTGCAAAGTTGCTGCGCTCGCACACGCATCGTGATGGGCTTCGTCCATGATCAGTACATCGCACTCAGGCGGATTGCGATCGAAGAGCGACATGAGTCGAAGGTCAACGTTGAAGCCAAAGACCTTGTTTTCACGGTCGACTTGCCGAAGTAGGTCGCGCCGCGCCGAGCACCATCCAATCGTCAAGCCAGCACTCACCTGTAATGTTCGCGCTGTTGCAAGCGCGATATGCGTCTTCCCGCCCCCGGTTGGGACGACGACGAGTGCGCTGGAAATTGCGCGCATCGAGGTGGTGCTGGCCTGCCGATTCGATGGACGGCCGTCCGACAATGGATTCTCAAGCGCGGCGACGATGTCGCGCGAGAGAGCGTGTTGGTACGGACGGCCTTGATGCTCGGCACTGAATTGTGCGGCGCGTGATTGCAAAGAATCCTGCGCAGATCCGATGAGTTTGAATTGAAGTTGTGATGCGGTGGAGATCATGTGTTGGGAAAGTTTTACAATTGTGCGGGCACGCCACTCTTGCAAATACAAGAATGCACAGAAGAAATCCAAATGGAATCAGTGGAATCAGAACCCAATATCGATATGTTCACTCGGATTTTTCTTGAGCAATTTCGCAAGCTTTGCGGTGAGTGCGGGTGGCAACAGCAGGTGCGTCGCAACCGCTTGCAGATCCTCTGTCTCCATCTCAGCCATCGTTGATTTCACGCAGCGCACGACAACGCCAATCGATTGGAATGACCAAGCTCCTTGGACAACTTGTGCCGCCATTTCTGGAAGAAGGGCAATCGCACCCAATCTCATCAGATGACTGATGACAAGTGCAATCGTTTCCTCGGCGACGTCGGCATGGGCAACCATAAAATAGTCAACCAAGATCGAAACTGCCTTGGAATCTGCAGGAATCGCGTTGTATCGCAGCGCTCGTTCGGTAGCGATTGTCATGGCCTCTCGACTGCGTGTGAGCGTGAAGTGAAGACAGTTATTCCCAAGTCGATCATTGACCGCTGGGAAAGCATTGGTCGTGACAATCATGATGAATGGCTCAAATGCCAGGAACTTTTCGGTGGCGCTCGCCTCCGAGTCGTTCTCGAATGCAGCTGCGAATGGATTTGATCGCATTGCTTTGGGCACTTCTCGTCTGAGCGCTCGATCGATCATGACACAAGCCGTATCGCTTTGCGCCTCGTCGCACCACTCGTCGATATTGTGCATGACCAACGCATCGTCACGCCCAAGGTCGCTAAAGATGTCGACCATCCCGGTGCGATTCGTGACGGAGCCTGGATCGAGCTCGACAACCTTTCCGCCGAACTCATTGCCGATTGCGCGTGCAAGCATTCGCTTGCCAGAACCCTTAGGTCCATCAAGTAAGATGTGCTTGCGAGGAATTTTTCCAAGAATCATCGACTCGACCAACGAGTCCAGATGTAGAATCGA
>JBEELA010000223.1:0-5365 GCA_041168365.1 Planctomycetota bacterium | reverse complement strand
CATGCTTCAAGTGTACAACTCCGCCCATGTGGAAGCGTGTTTTTTCTATGAAGCGCTCGATCAATCCAATCCCGCTGGTGATTGCAATGACGCTTGTCATTGGAAGCGTGCTGATCGGAGTTTACGGCACGCGTCTTCAAGAGCGAGAGTTTGGCTCTTTAATGCCACTTGGAGATGTTGCTGATACCGCACGTCAGATTCAATTTCGAATGCAAATCGAAGCGCTTCACCGTCCAACTGAATCGCCAACGCCAACTCGCAGCGATCTCGCAGACCTTGTCAGTTCAACGATCAATAGCGAATGGAGACCGCCCGATCTTTCTGCCAAGGGGTTCGTACCGATTTTGGCTGGGCAAGTGATCCTTCTGGGGGATCAGGCCGGCATTGCCATTCTGTACGAACGAGCCGGAGAATCTGCCGATCGTTTTTTGGCGCTCTTCGTCACGAGTGATCGCGGGCAATTCGCATCATTCGATGACTATGGAAGAATGGAGCCCTTCACGACAAATCGCTCGATCACCGAGCGTGATGACGAAACGGATCCCAATTCGAGTGCGACGCTCGTCTTCACTGACGGCGACCTCCTATTCATAGCGCGCGCTGATGATGTGTCCACGCTTGACGAGATTCGAAGCGATCTTGGTGCGCCATAAAATCGATTTTGCCGCTGCTCGGCATAATTGCACGACTGCTCTAGTATCTCGATTCGAATGAGCCAGACTTCGTTTATCACAACCCCGATCTATTACGTCAATGATCGACCACATATCGGTCACGCATATACATCAACCATCTGCGATGTTTGGGCTCGAGCTGCTCGACTTGTTGGACGAGAAGTTTTCTTTCTGACTGGGACCGATGAACATGGATCGAAAGTTGAAAAGAGTGCAACTGCACGTGGCATCTCGCCGCAAGCGCTTGCGGACGAAAATGCTGAGGAATTTCAGCGAGTTCTGGCAACTTTCGCTTTGACCAACGACGATTTCATTCGAACAACTCAGCCGCGGCATGTTGCGCAAGTTCAAGAGTTTCTACGGCGGCTTATGGCGACAGGCGATGTCTATCTTGGAACCTTCGAAGGTTGGTACGACGAAGGGCAAGAGGAATATCACACCGAGAACAAAGCGCGCGAATTGAATTATCAAAGTCCAATCAGTGGGAAGGCGCTGGTTCGTGCGACCGAGCAAAATTATTATTTCCGCTTGAGTGCATTCGCAGATCGCTTAGCGAAGCACTTTGCAGATCATCCAACTTTCGTTCGCCCCGCAGAGCGTGCGAATGAAATGCTTGGACGAATGCGAGAGGGATTACAGGACGTTCCAATCACGCGCACAAATTTTTCGTGGGGCATTGCGATGCCAGATGCGCCTGGGCATGTGGTGTATGTGTGGATTGATGCGCTGTTGAATTACATCACTGCGCTTGAGCTGGCAACGCCGCAAGCGCAACGAACGAAATATTGGCCCGCGGATTATCACGTCGTAGGAAAAGAAATTCTTTGGTTTCACGCAGTGATTTGGCCAGCGCTCTTGATGGCGCTCAAACTGCCACTTCCCAAATGCATTTATGCGCATTCATTCTGGATTGCCGACGGCAAGAAAATGAGCAAGTCTCTGGGAAATTTCGTCGATCTCCCAACCATCGAGCGTTACAACGCGACATACGGACTGGATGCTTGGCGTTGGTATATGTCCACCCAAGGTCCACTCGGCACAACTGACGCTGACTTCAACGGAAAACATTTTCACGAGACATACACCAATGATCTGGTGAACACCGTTGGTAATTGTCCCAGCCGCGTTGGCGCAATGATCGCAAAATATTTCGGTGGAAAATTGCCAACCGATGCGCAAGCTGGTGGGGAATGGCCAAGCCGTTGTGATGCCGCGATCGCGAAGTGGGAACAGTGCATGGAAGTCTTTGATCTTTCAGGCGCAGCGCGCTGTGCAATGGATCTCCTGCGACAAGTTGATGTGATGATCAATGACACAGAGCCATTTAAGCTTGCGAAGGATCCAGCAAATACGCCTCGCCTCTCGTCAATTCTCAATCAATGTGCGCAAACTGTTCGCATTGCAGGCGTGATGCTGGAGCCATTCTTACCTCAGCGCATGGGAGGTCTTGCCACAGCGTTTGGTGGAATGCCCGGCAAAGATGCGAATTGGTCTGCTCGAAAAAAATATGGTGCGATATCTGATGGGCATCAGATTGAAAAAGTTGCTCTCTTCCCGCGTGTAGACCCAACAGCAATCAATCAAACAGCCTGAACTTTTCAAAGTTGGCTTTTCGAATTTGGCTTTTGAAATTTGCTTCTGAAATTGGATTGAGCGACCAGAGCTCTTCGCGCTTTACTTCGCTCTGCGGCGAGGTCGAATTGCGATGAGCCCAGACGATGCAAGAATCGCCAAGACTCCAGGAACAGGAACATAACGAATATCCGCGCTGACAGCGTCAAGACTCAAATTGTTTGTCTGGCTTGCGAAACTCAGCTCGAAACGCGTCGCAGGGAAAAGCATTCCCGGAAGCATCCATCTGAAAGAACGTGTCTGAATTTGACCTTGACCTCCTGGTGCAGGAGAGTCCGACCGGAGTTCCATAAATCCAGGATTGACTGAAAAACTATTTCCGGTGTTGTCTGAAATAGTCAAACGAACAGAATTCGTGTTGATGATTGTTCCGATTGACGCGATATTCAGGATCACTTCATTCACCTGCGCTGTCAATCCACCATAAATTGAAATTGAAAGTGGATTGCTCGCGCCGTACAGATTGCCTGTACCTGTGATAAACGCTCCAGGTCCAAAGTTGAAGAGAGCAGCTCCAGATTCAGTTCCTGCATAGTTGGTCACATTGGGTCCACCAAATGCACTGGTGAAATTTTCCCATCCATAAAAGTCTGCATCAGCAGCGCCGCGCCATACTGGCACCTGCGGATTGATGAAGTCTGCCGAAGCGGGTGCCGCAACGAAAGATGAAATTGCGATCCCAGCAACACACAATAAACTTTTATTGAACATAATTTTTACTTGCCGCAGCAAGCCCTTTTCTCTCAACCTTGTACGAACAACTGATACGTCAGGAGTATGGCCCAATTCCAGAGCGTGTCAAAAAGAACCTGTCGATTTCAGAGGAAATTTGGCTTTTGCACTAGTACGCCTTGGCCCAAACCACCCTTTGGGGGCTCGGAGCGCCGGTTATCACGCACTTTCCAGGTTCATTTCCCGCTTCAAGGGGAATGCAGCGAACTGTCACGCCGAGGCGATCTTTGATTTGGGCTTCAACCTTTGGATCGCCGCAGAAGTGAGCGAGCGCAAAGCCGCCATGAATTGGCGTTGGCACATTCTCCGCAACCTTTGGCGCAGCAAAGTATGCCTCGAACTCCTTTGCATCATCGATCACCTTCGTGTTTGTAATGCGAAAATCGTTCGCACGTTTGAAGAGCCCATCTTGAATCTCTTGCAGAAGTGCAGAAATCCCTTGAATGAAATCACCGCGCTTGACTGCCAACTTTTCCTTATGCGGTTTATCGCGCCGCGCCATAAAGACGCTGTCAGCAGCCATATCTCTTGGCCCGACTTCCACTCGCACAGGAACACCTTTCTTGATCCAGTTCCATGCCTTATCGCCGCCGCGCATATCACGCTCATCGAGTTGCACTTGCACAGGTCGTCCATCGAATGATTGCTTGCGAAGTTCGTCTGCAAGCGATCGCGTCCACGCTTGAATCGCCGCTGCATCTTCGGGCTTGTGAACGACGGGAATAATCACCACATGTGCTGGAGCCAACTTCGGCGGCAAGATCAAACCATCATCATCGGAGTGAGTCATGATCATCGCGCCGACGAGGCGAGTACTGACTCCCCATGATGTCGTCCACGCAAACTGACGTTCACCTTGCGCATCCAAGAATTGAATCTCACTTGCCTTGGCAAAGTTCTGTCCCAAGAAATGGCTTGTTCCTGCTTGAAGCGCGCGTCGATCTTGCATCATCGCTTCAATGCAATACGTATCGACTGCTCCTGGAAAACGCTCCCCATCAGTCTTGCGTCCTTGCAGAACCGGCATCGCCATCCATCCTTCTGCAAAGTTGGCGTAGACCTTGAGCATTTTCATAGTCTCTTCAACAGCTTCTTCACGCGTGGCATGAGCCGTGTGACCTTCTTGCCAAAGAAATTCTGTTGTCCGTAGAAAAAGTCGAGTGCGCATTTCCCACCGAACAACATTCGCCCATTGATTGATCAACAGCGGCAAATCGCGATAACTCTGAACCCACTTTGCATACGTTGCACCAATAATGGTTTCCGAAGTTGGTCGAACAACAAGTGGTTCTTCTAATTCTCCAGCGGGAATAAGTTTCCCATCAGGTCCCATCTCCAATCTGTGATGCGTGACGACCGCACATTCTTTTGCAAATCCGTCGACATGCGCCGCTTCTTTTTCCAAGAACGACACAGGAATGAACAGCGGGAAATAGGCGTTGCTATGCCCGGTCTCTTTGAACATTCCATCAAGAACCCGCTGCATATTTTCCCAGATCGCATATCCCCAAGGCTTGATGACCATGCAACCACGCACGGCAGAATTTTCTGCCAGATCCGCTGCGCGAACTACTTGTTGATACCACTCGGAATAGTTTTCAGAACGTGTTGGGGTGATCGCTGTCGTTGGGTTTGCCATGAACCAAGCATAAGCGCAAGACGGCAGAAGAGATGTTGAGGATCACGATTGCTTGATGCGTTGATTCATCATCTGCAGCATCTCAGCTGCAGTCGTCCTGAGCGCACAACGCGATTGCTTGCGAGCCGAGCGGATCGCCTTCGCACGCAGTGCGAGAGCTCTTTTGGCTAACGCCCGACCTTCGGCCGTTGTTCCTTCAATCTTGTCGGCAAGCAAAGCAAGATCTCGCGCACGACCCAAATTCTCTGCTGCAGAACGAAGTCGATTTCGCGACGAATATTCTTTGCGGCCTATGCATCCGCCCAAGGCCGCCATCTGATCTGCGAGTCGCTGAAACTTCTTACGTGTCTCATGCAATTCCGTTTCGCCAAGACCAAGCCAAGCACGATGAGCCAAGCCTCGGGCATTTTGCCATGTCTTGGAAAATTTAGCGGTCACTTCATACCAGTCCAAAGGCGAGCCCGAATAGAGACGCATCGATCTCTGTGCAATGGCAATAGACTCCAATGCTTCTTCGATGCACTTGGATGATGGAGCGAGATGCGTTACGTGAGTTGCCCCATCAGAAGCAGTTGTCAATGGTTGACCACGAAGCGCGCAGAGTTCTTCAAGCAATGAGGCAAGCGCGTCGCGTTGACGCGTTTCAGCCAAGCTTGCCTTTGCGCGACGGATGCCAGCTCGTGCCAAA
>JBEELA010000222.1:0-2689 GCA_041168365.1 Planctomycetota bacterium | reverse complement strand
AAAAAGTTCGTGCTCCCGACCCTTTGGCAAAAAAGTATGGGATTTTATTTACTTCGCCTTCTGGCAGCGTATTGGGACAGTTTTGATCTAATATCCTGATTCGGCATAGCCGAATACTGCTATGCCGATCTTCGCCCTTAAAATGCTCTTTGGAGATTCAGCCCGTTTTTATGGGATGTTGCTTGGGTTAGCGTTTTCCACTCTGCTGATCTCGCAACAAGCGTCGATCTTCGTGGGGTTGATGTCGAGGACATTCGGCTTCGTGACTGACACGCCGCAGCCAGACCTTTGGATTGTCGATCCTGCCCAACAATTTTTGGATGACAACAAACCACTCAGGTCGACCGCTGTTCAGAGGGTGCGATCCATCGAGGGGATTGAATGGGCCGTACCAATTTTTAAGGGATTGTTGGTGGTCAATTTGCCTGATGGCAAACGGCAGGTGTCGCAGATCATCGGAATTGACGATGCGAGTTTGATCGCAGGGCCACCTTTCATGGTTGAAGGTGCGTTGACGGATTTGCGTAAGCCAGATGCGATCATTGTGGACGAGCGTGCTACGCGGAAAGAATTCAAGATGAACAAGCCGCCCGAAGGGGGCGAACCTCGGCCACTGCGGGTGGGCGACATACTGGAACTGAACGAGCTTCGGGCGGAAGTCGTGGGCATTTGCAAGGCAACGCAGACATTTCAGAGTCAGCCGGTGATCTATACGACCTATAGCCGTGCAACTCAGTATGCGCCGCCAGAACGGCGAATGGTGACGATGGTTCTGGCCGGACTTTCCAAGGGAGCCAATCAAGCGCAGGTGATCGAGACGATCGCAGAAAGGACGGGATTGTCAGCATTCACTGGAGAAGAATTCACAGAAAAGACATATGTGTATTGGATGCTCCAGACTGGAATCCCGATCAACTTTGGAACAGCGATCGTCTTGGGATTCTTTGTGGGAGTCGCAGTGGCGGGGCAAATGTTCTACAACTTTGTGCTCGACAATCTGAAATACTTTGGAGCGATGAAGGCGATGGGTGCGTCGAGAAAAATACTTCTTGGAATGGTCTTCTTGCAGGCATCAACGGTTGCATTGCTCGGATTTGGTTTGGGGATCGCAGTGACGAGTATCTTTGGATTGACCGTTCCTAACGAAAAACTTGCATTTCGTATGACGTGGCAAATCCCGCTCATTGCTGCTGGGTCAGTGATCATTATCTGCACGGCGAGTGCGGCGATTGGAATGTGGCGTGTGTTGCGGCTTGATCCTGCGGATGTTTTTAAGGGTTGAATGAAGAAGGTGAAACGAAAATGACGTCGAGCAACAACACAGAAATCGCAGTTCGCGCATCCGGCGTTGAGAAGGTCTATGTCTCGGGAGATACGAATGTTGTTGCGTTGCGTGGCGCAGATCTGGAAGTTCGATGCGGCGAAATCCTAATGCTTGTGGGGCCGTCTGGTTGCGGCAAGACTTCATTCATCTCGATTATCGCTGGACTTCTTAAGCGTGATGCTGGACAACTGGAAGTGATGGGTCAAGATCCGCAGGCGCTTTCGACTGAAGCACGAACTGCGTGGAGATTGCGCACGGTCGGCTTCGTCTTTCAGCAGTTCAATTTGATTCCAACGCTTACGCTCGCAGAAAATGCTGCGATTCCCCTGATCTTGCAAGGTATGGAGAGGCGAAGCGCCTGCGAAAAGGCGCGTGAAATTTTGAATCATGTGGGATTAGGCGGACGCGAGCAATCGAGCCCAGTTCGACTTTCTGGAGGTCAACAGCAACGCGTCGCGATCGCACGCGCACTGGTGAATAGTCCAAAGATATTGGTGTGCGATGAGCCGACGAGTGCGCTCGATGGCGCAACAGGGTTGCACGTTATGGAGCTGATTGCGCAAGTCGGACGAATGCCTGGGCGTGCAGTGATTGTGGTCTCGCATGACGATCGCATCTATCACCTCGCAGATCGAATTGTTCGTATGGATGATGGAAGAGTCGACCGAATCGAAACGCCTGCTTCAAGGAGGAATACAAATGTCTAATCCCGCCCCAAAGAGACGCAAATTTCCGCCGATGCGTTACATCGTGGTTCCAGTGATGGCTGCCGTCGGAATTGTATTAGTGATTGTGACCGTTGCGAAGCAGGTGCCTCGAGTGCCTGTGGAAAAGATTTTGATCGAACCGCCGAAGAGCCCATTTGACCTGCGGATTTCGGGAATCGGAACGATAATGCCTTCGAGCAATGTCGTGAGCATCGGCACGGCGATCGCTGGAGAAGTTACGGAAGTCGCAGTCACAGAAGGACAGCAAGTGAAGGTCGGTGATCTTCTATTCAAAATCGATGGACGGCAAACGCAGGCAGATTTAGCAGTTGCAAGTGCGAAGTTGATTGTTGCACAAGGAAAATTGGCGAGCGTGAAGGCGTTGCCGCGAGCGACAACTTTGCACGAGGCGCAGGCAGTTGTTGATTCGGCGAAGGCACAATTGGTTGACGCGCAAGGACGATTGGCGCGCTTAGAAGAATTGGGAATCAAAGCTGCGACAAGTCGCAACGAAGAACCGCGATTGACATACGAACTCGCTGCAGCGCAGGCGGGATTTGATCGGGCGCAAGCGCAACTGGACGAAGTCAAACAAGGCGCATGGAAAGAAGATGTCGATATAGCCAATGCCGAGGTTTTGGTTGCTCAGGCAGAAGTG
>JBEELA010000221.1:0-3427 GCA_041168365.1 Planctomycetota bacterium | reverse complement strand
GCTCGCAGGTCATGTTCATGTGGATGACTATGCCAATATCGGAGGCGGTGCTGGGCTGCATCACTTTGTGAAAGTTGTATACTGCGGATTTGTCGGCGGTATGGCTCGCGTATCGAAAGATGTTCCGCCATTCATGCTCGCCGAAGGAAGCCCCGCTGCTATTCGTGGATACAACCACGTTGCGATGAGCAGAATTGGGATGGATGAAATGGAACTCGAAGCAGTCAAAGAGGCCTACAAGAAAATTTATCGCCTGCGCGGTGGCGCTGGGGTGACGAAAATCGCATCACTTTTGCGTGATTTTCCAACATCCAAAGCTCTTCGCCGCATTGCCGAAAGCATTCGCGCAGTCAACGAAGGACTGAATGGTCGATCCCTTGAAGTGAAGCGGACTGATGACAAGCGTGCCGTTCGAGTCGTCCGTGGGTAACCTTACAAACCAATGACAACCCCCGCCAAAGCCGCTCGAATCGATGACCTGATGCAGAAAGCGCAGAGTGCGCTGAAGTCTGGCAAATGGTTCGAAGCGGAACGACTTGCTCAACGCGCTCTGGAAGTTGCTCATCAAGTGGGTGACTTCGGCCGAATGAGTCGAATCATTATGCCACTGCAAGAATCACGGCGACAGAGAATGCAGTTGGCATCCGAGGCCACGACTGTGAAATGGATCGAAGGCGAGATTGGCGAAGATCACCGAGTCGGACCTGGCTTGCACATCATGCAGCCGCCTCTTGTTGGTGCAGATGCGCGGCGCATTCGGTTGACTGCGCTGCGCCGAGAAGTTCCCGCACTTGTCATCTGCCGCGAACCAACAACGCAGTTGGGACTTGTACCTATTGTTGCGATTGGCCTGATGACTGTGCGCGCAAGAATCGACGCGCCAGACAAACCAGCAAAGCCTACCAAGCAGTGGTTTCTTTGGGCTCTCGAACAACTCGGCGATACGGCAATCGGCATGATCGATACTGGTATGGATGCGGTGCGACAAGTTGACTTTGCAGTTTCTCTGATGGACTCTGTTCCAGATCACGAAGAGCTGCACACGACTCTCGTCCAACTTTGTTTGAAAGCCGAAGAAGAAATGCAGGATGTTGCTGACGCGGATGTTGCGAAAAAATTAGCTGCGAAAGCACGCGAGAAAGCCAAGGGCTAATTCGTGGCGGATTCCGTTGCGCAGGTTTCACTTTGTGCTGGAATACCAGCGATTAGCGCATCTCTCCATCACCGAATCCGATTTCCCGTTGGTGATCCAGCGGCGCTTATTACTGTGCAGGCCGCAGCGAATGCTGCCCCCCGCCGCATCTTGATTCTGCGAGATATCGAAATGGATCGCGCACGCAAGCACGCGCGTGCCGATGAATTTCACTCCCCCGCGGATTTCACTCCTGCCTCTGGCCTTTCAGGGGACAGAGAAACTGCGACTGCTCAGTCGGTCGCAGAGTGCATCATCCGAATGGGAGCAACAAGTGTGTCGATTGATCGCTCGACACCCGCAATCTATTGGCACCAACTCGTTGCGGCTGGATTGCGAGTAACTTGCAATCCGGATGATGGTGTTTTCATTCGGCGAAGTAAAGATGCTCAAGAGATTGCATGGTTGCGTCAATGCCAACAAGACACAGAAGCCGCAATCCGAATGACGTGCGAAACGATTGCGGCCGCACCAGTTCGCGATGACGGAGTCTTGCTTAGCACGGGCAAGCCTCTGACAAGTCAACGCATTCGCGAAGCGATCGATGTTTTTTTATTGCGCCGCGGATATCTGAATCCTGAATCAATCGTCGCTTGCGGCGCGATGGGCAGCGATTGTCATGAACATGGCAGCGGAGAATTGCGAACATGCGAGCCAATCATCGTCGACATTTTTCCTCGAAGTCGCAAGACGCTTTATAACGGCGACTGCACCAGAACTGTTGTCAACGGCGCGGCGCCACGCGATATCGTGCAGATGCACGCAGCAGTGGTTGCTGCGAAACGTGCTGCAATTGCGGCAATTCGGCCTGGTGTCACGGGTGAAGAAGTTCACGCGGCGACATCGCGCGTAATCCGCGATGCTGGATTCGCCATGGGAATGCCGTCGAGTGATGAAACCTGGGCGCAGGCAAGAATGACACACGGCACAGGACATGGAGTGGGGCTTGAAGTGCACGAACCTCCGCTGCTTGCGAAGAAGGGACCACCACTCGTCATCGGCGATGTCGTAACTGTGGAACCTGGTCTGTATCAACCGGGACTTGGTGGCGTGCGCGTCGAGGACATGCTTGTAGTGACTGCCGATGGATGCGAGAACTTGGGGACATTGCCCGAGGGACTCGATTGGCGAGTGAAGGCGTAGTTTCCGCACCAAAGCCTCTTACGGGCAAATCATCATCGCTAATCAAATTCTGCAATAACACATGAGACCAATTATGTCCGAAGCAATTCTTCCCACACAAAAACAAATGACTTGCATGTTGGGGCATCCGGTTGCCGAAAATCCCATAGATCGAATGTTCGATGCGGTCTATGCGCATTACGGATTGCACTGGCAGTTTTGGAAATGCGATGTGCGATCTGAATCCAAAATCGCGGCCGCCATCGCTGGCGTTCGGGATTTGGGCTTTGCGGGCGCTTGTATCACCGTGCCCTATAAAGTCGTATCTATCCCTCACCTTGATGAAGTGGATAAAGATGTCCAAGCCATCGGAGCGTGCAACTACATGACGATTCAGAATGGTCGTCTGACTGGTCACAATAATGATGGCAAGGGTGTTGTGAAGGCAATTCAAAAAGTCACATCCATCAAAGGCAAGCGAGTTGCAATGCTTGGAGCAGGTGGCGCTGGAAGGGCCATGGCTGTCGAACTTGCTTGGGCGGGAGCGTCTCATATAACGCTGTGCACTCGAAGGGAATCTCAAGGAGTTGAAGTTGCGCAAACCGTTACAAAGGCTTCGGGCGTACCTGCGCAGTGGCTGAAATGGACGGGCGAAATCACTATTCCCAAGGGCACGGAAATAGTGATGAATGCCACGCATTTAGGCGCCGCGCCAGAGCTGGAACGTGTGCCGATAAATTGGGAAAGCGTGAATAAAAATATGACCGTGGTTGATGTGATTACAAATCCGCGCGTGACACCATTTTTGCAAACCGCCCGCGAACTTGGTTGCCCAATTGTTGATGGCGTGGAAATGCTTGTGCAACTTGCGATGCAAATGTTTGAGGATTGGACTGGAATAAAACCAGGTGAGGCCGTCTTTCAAAAATCAGTCGCGCAAGCGCTTGGGGAATGATTCGACTCCGGGCTCAAACATGCATGGACTCAAAAGTGGTTCGTGCAGATTTTGGCAGCGGACTGATTTGCCCCCGGGCTCAAACATGCTGCGCCGAGCTGCGCAGACTTGCTCGGCTTGCAAACTCGCCGGGGTTCAAATCATTCCACTGCCCACGT
>JBEELA010000220.1:0-5383 GCA_041168365.1 Planctomycetota bacterium | reverse complement strand
AAACTGTGCCCATATCGAGCCCTAAACTGAATACTTTTGTTCGGTCAATCGAAAGTTTTATAATTGGGACTTCTGCTTGGAATGGAGTTGTCACCCCAGCAATTTCTGGGCGCTTTTCCAACTCAGCGATTAAGTTGTTTGCTGCAGCGGAGAGCGCTGGATATCCGATGCCGTTGACATCTTCCAATTGAAGCTGCCAACCGGCGACTGTTCCCAGTCCAGGAATTGGTGGAGGTGGGAATGGAAACGCCCCGCCTTGCGGAATTGTGACCAATTTCGGGAATACACGGGTGATTATTGCTCGAGCATTTTCGGTGAAAGCATCTCGCTCGTCCCACGGCTTGAGAACCACAATGATAAAACCTGCGTTGGTTGTTGCAACGCCAGTGAGGAAGTTGAAGCCATTGATTTGAATGACATCGATGACCGATGACTCTTCATTGACGATCTTCAAGACTTGCGCGCTGACTGCTTCGGTACGTTCCAGACTCGCTCCAGATGGAAGTTGCACCCCAACGAAAAAATATCCTTGATCTTCGTTTGGAATGAAAGCAGTTGGTGTTCGTTCGAGCAAGTAGACAACTCCCAATGCTCCAAGAACAAAAGTTAAAGCAATAATCCACCAATGATGCGCAAGCAAACGAACGAAACGAGAATAATGCCCAGTGCAATATTCGAATCCTTCGTTGAACATCACGAATGGCTTGAAGGTTGTCTTGTGAGGTTTTTGCAGAAAGAGCGCACTGAGAGCAGGGGACAGCGTGAGAGAATTGACCATACTCAGTCCAATACTGAACGCGATAGTCAAAGCAAATTGGTTGTAAAGCTGTCCGGTGATACCGGGCATGAGTGCTGCAGGAATGAAGACTGCAAGCAACACCGAACTTGTTGCAACAATCGGTCCTGCAACTTCCTTCATCGCCTTTTCGGCAGCGATCGTTCCATTCTCCGCACCCATTTCTAGTTGTCGATAGACATTTTCGACCACGATGATTGAATCGTCGACCACGAGGCCAATCGCAAGGACGAGTCCAAGCAATGTGAGAGTATTGATCGTGAATCCTGCGGCAAGCATGATTGCGAAGGTTCCAATGATGGAGACTGGAATTGCGATCATCGGAATCAGCGTCGCTCGCCAACTTTGCAAGAAGATGAAGATGACGGCAAGGACAAGAAGTCCTGCCTCAACAAGTGTCGAAATCAAATCACTGATCGATGCCGAGACAAATGCGGTGCTGTCATAGGTGACTTGCCACTTGATCCCTGGCGGGAAAAGTGGTTGAAGACGATTCATTTGTTTCTTAACAGCTTCGACGACGGCGTACGCATTCGCAGATGGCAGTTGATAGATTCCGATTGTTCCCGTGCTTTTGCCGTTGAGCGAAGATGTTGTGTCGTATTGAAAGGCACCTAGTTCTGTTCGACCAATATCGGAAATACGAACGACGGCGCCGTTGTCCCCAGTTCGCACCACAATTGCGGCGAATTCTTCAGCGCTGACCAAGCGGCCCTTTGTGACGAGAGTTAAATCAAATGACGGCGAGCCGACTGTTGGAGAGGATCCGACACTTCCAAGCGATGCTTGTTGGTTCTGATCCTGAACCGCCCTGACGACATCAGGTGGAGTGATTCCCATCGCAGCCATGCGTTGCGGGTCGAGCCAAACGCGCATGGAATATTGCAGAAGACCGAAGATATTGATTGTGCCAACGCCGTCGACGCGCGACAGTACTGGTTGAACAACGATGTTCGCATAGTTGGAGAGAAACTTGCTGTCATATGCATCGTTGGTTGATTCGAGCGAGACAACGAGTGTCAAGTTGGAAGATTGCTTGGTGATCGTGACACCGAGTTGTTGCACTTGCTGTGGAAGTTGAGCAGTCGCAGTCTGCACTCTGTTGAGCACATCGACTGCGCCAATATTCAGGTCATATCCGACCTCGAATGTAACGGTGATATTGGATTGACCGTTATTGGTGCTGTTGGATGCCATATAGATCATCCCTTCTGCACCGTTGATTTGCTGTTCGAGCGGCATCGTCACCGAGTTTGCAACGGTCAGCGCATCTGCGCCGTTGTATGTAGCGGAAACTTGCACGGTCGGTGGCACGACATTGGGGAACTGCGAGATCGGCAATACGACCATGGCGATCGTTCCTGCCATCGCGGTGATGATCGCGATGACACTTGCAAAGATCGGACGGTGGATGAAGAATCGGACCATGGGTGAATTTCGTGGAGTGAGATCGAGTTATTTTGTTTGAGGAGCAGGAGCTGGCGCAGGCGTTGTTTCTGGCGCAGTTGCAGGCGTTGTGTTGGTGGTGTCAAGGATCTTCGTCCCCGTTTTCAATCGTTGAATTCCTTCAACCACGATTCGGTCACCAACCTGCGGTCCACTCATAAGTGCCAGCATTTGGCCAAACTTTTTCAAGACTTTGATCTGCACAGTTTCGACCGTGTTGTCGGCTTTGACTCGCCAGACATAGAGATCAGCTTCTCGTGCGAAGACCGATTGTTCAGGGACGACGAGTACGTTTGGTTGCGCTCCCAGATCGACTTCAACATCGGCATAAACTCCTGGTCGGAAAATCAGATTTGGGTTGTCGAATTCAACGCGCAACATGAGTGTTGAGGTTGAAGTCGAAACTTGATTGTCGGCGAAAACAATCTTGCCAATTGCTGAAATAGATTCCGCACCGTCGAAAGTGACTGAGGCTTGCAAAGCACCTTTCGCCATAAGAGCAGCGTATTTTGGCCACTCAGTGGCAGATGGGCTGAACTGTGCCCAGAGTGGATCGATCTGCACCAAGGAATTCAGATTTGTGGTGTTTGGATTTCCAACCACTGCACCTTCGAAAAAATTACTTGCACCAAGGAGTCCGACGAATGGACTGGACATTGTGCAATACGAAAGATTGATCTTTGCAGTCAGCACATTCGCATCGGCGGTCACGACCTGCCCTTCTGCGACTTCGAAGTTTGCAACGAGTTTGTCAAAGTCCTGCTGACTGATGGCGCCACTTACCACGAGTGGCGCATTGCGGTCCATTTCTTTCTTGGCATAATCGCGCTGGGCGATTGCTTGAACAAGCGATCCTTCCGATGAAGCGAGAGATGCTTCAAAGGGTTTTGGATCGATGCGATAAATCACTTGGCCTGGCTTCGTTGCCGAACCATCAGCGACTTCTTGCTTGAGCAGGAATCCTTCGACTCTCGCATCGATTTCAATGGAACGCGGAGATGCGACAATTCCCGGATAGGACTGTTTCAGCGGAATCGTTTCGGTACGAACTACAGCCGTCGTCACAGAAATGGTCGTGGGTCGCACAGGTAGAGCCGGTGGTTTTCCGCAAGACAAAAGAAGCGTCGATGCGATCAAGAGTGAAGCGATAGATATTCGATTAGATGTCATGATGGGTCCTTCATTGCCGCGGATCTTTCTGCTGCTCTATTGACTGCGCCATCTTCCCATCCGCCGCCAAGAGCGCGATAGAGACTGACGGTGTTCTGTGCAACGGAGCCTTGGCTGTCTGCGAGTTGCTTCTGTGTATTTAAAAGTTCGTTTTGAACTCGAATCAAAGTGTCAAGATTGGTTCGGCCAGCTTTGTATTGCAGATTCGCAAGGTTGTATGTTTCCTGTGCGCTCTTTTCGGCAGTGGCGTACAGCGCCGCGGATCGCTTCGCATGAACGAGCAAGCTGATCGAAGTCTCGACATCACGCATCGCACCAAGCACGGTGTCGCGATAACCCGCAAGAGCGACCTGAGCTTGGGCTTTGCTTTGTGCGATCATCGAATTGACATAGCCACCTTGGAAAATGAGCCAAGAAATCGATGGGCCAAATCCATACGACGCATTATTGCTATCGCCGAGTCCTGTGAACTGGTTCGATGCAAGATAGAAATTTCCAGAGAGAGAAAAGATCGGTAAATTGAGCGCTTCTTGCGCACCAATGTTGGCAACGGCAGCTGCAACTAATCTTTCGCTGCTTCGAACATCGGGTCGCCTTCTCAGCAGTTCGGCGGGAATTCCAATGCCAATTTCTTCATTCATCTGCGGAAGTGGGGCGGGTTCTCCAAGCAACATCGTCATCGGTCCCGAAGTAGTTCCGCACAATTGCGCGAGCGAAAAGATCGCAGCATCGAGATCGCCTTCGATTGCAGGAATGGTGGCAGCGATAACATCGAGATCCGTTTGGGCTTGATTCACATCGAGCAGGGTGTTGGTTCCAGCCTTGAACTTATCTTTCACAAGATCAAGAGTCGTCTTGTAGTTCTTCACCGCACTCCGCAGAATGGATAACTGCAGCTGCAGAGTTCGCACATTCATATAAGTCGTTCCGACTTGCGAACGAATAGAAATGAGCACTCCACGCAAGTCTTCGACACTCGATTCTAATGTTGCCTTCGCTCCTTCGACCAATCTTGCAACACGTCCCCACACATCGATTTCCCAACTTGCCATCGCAGCGCCACCGATCCAGAGGTCATATGGAGATGTCTGGACCCCTTGCGCTGCGAGCAGGGAGATATTCGTTTTGTTGCGCGAATATTCGATCGCTGTCTGGACGGTCGGCCAGAATTGACTTTCAGAAACACCAAGCACTGCGAGCGAAACTCGAACATTCGCAAGCGACTTTTCGATCGTGGCATTCGATTCTTGAGCTTGAACGATCAGCTGGTCCAGAACAGGATCTTGAAAGCGTTTCCACCACTCAAGGAGGTTCGGCTCTGCGGCGGTAATTGGACCTTCAACAGGCGGCGTCCACAAATCAGCTTGCAGAACTTGGGGCTTTTCATAATTGGGACCAACTTTGCACGCAGCCGTCACCAATATTGCGGCCATCGCTAAAATTGCGCCAATTCGAATGACATTTGTTCCGTGACGCATTGGGTTGAGAAGCATACCGCAATGCATTCAAGTTTTTCGGAGCGACTGTCGGAGCAACTGCAGGTGTCAGGATGCGTTGCAGGCCTTCACAACAACCGCAATCCATTCGGTGAAACTCTTTTCGAGACTTCCCCAGACGGACATTTTTTCCGTCGAGAATCGACTGGTGTTCTGAACGTTCGCATATTCAAAGAGCGGAGTTCCTGTCGCCCCATCCGCAACTTCGATTGCGATTTCGCCAAATCCATACCCCATTCCGCCCATTTGAGTCTGTGGCGCAATATTCAGCGCAGGTGCATTTGGTTCTGCTTTCACGAGTTGAACCCGAACGACCAGTGTGTTTGGTCCAGCGCTTTCTGCACGCGTATATTTTTTTGTCATTTCCTTTTCCAGATCAGCTTTAAACTTCATGACCATTTGTGGAAGCTCTGCAGTCTGTTCAACGTTCTTGCCATTCATAACTGCCGGTCCAATTGAGACAGGTGCGACATAG
>JBEELA010000219.1:0-2993 GCA_041168365.1 Planctomycetota bacterium | reverse complement strand
TTTTTTCCCGCGGACCAGAGGGCGAATCATCAAGCGCTCGTGAATCCAGATTGAAAATGCGAACAAGCATCTTGGATGCTGTTCGTGGTCAGGCATCTGCTCTGAATGCAACCCTAGGTATCAACGATCGCCGCAAACTGGATGAATACCTCGACGGAATCCGCTCAATAGAAAGACGCATCGAAAGAATCGAACGAGATGACGCGAATGGATCAGGAAAAACTTCTGCATCGAATTCCGCAATGGTCACGATGCCAAATGAACCCGCGGATTATCGTGAACGCATCACACTTCTCAGTGATTTAGCTGTGGCTGGTCTGCAGATGGATCAAACCCGCATCGTCACGCTGATGCTTGCCAACGAAGGTTCAAACCGTGCATACCCTGACATTGGGGTTGCCGACGGTCATCACGATGTGAGTCATCACGGCAACGACGAATCAAAGGTCAAAAAATTTGCGGCAATCAATCGTTGGCAAGGAGAACGACTGGCGCATCTCTTGACAAAAATGCAATCTGCTGAAGAAAACGGACAGAATGTTTTAGATCACACGATGGTGGTTTACGGAGGCGCAATCGCTGACGGGAATCGACATAATCACGATGATCTGCCAGTGATTTTCGCAGGTGGTTCCGCACTTGGCATTCAACATGCACCAGAAAGAACCTTCGCAACTGGAACACCTCTGTGCAATCTCTATCTTTCGATGCTTGCAAAGATGAACGTCAAAGCGGACCGATTCGGCGACAGTAGTGGTTCGCTTGCGCTCGATTCGATCGCGCAATAGACCAAGACTTTTGTTAACGAGAATTTGACTACGCTCTTGCGATGCATAACCTGATTGGAATCTTGCTTGGAGTCTTTATGCTCTGCATCTTGAGCGCTGC
The DNA here is from genome assembly GCA_041168365.1 of Planctomycetota bacterium. Classification (GTDB taxonomy): domain Bacteria; phylum Planctomycetota; class Phycisphaerae; order Phycisphaerales; family SM1A02; genus F1-60-MAGs104. Next base: position 2,105 of record JBEELA010000219.1, on the reverse strand, counting down.
GCATTTCGGTCGTCGTGCATTGAAATGCCTCGGATCTCAACACCATAGCGAAATCGTCCGTATATCTGCGAATGCTTCGATGATAAACCTCGTCGTGCCAATCGTCATCGCGATTGCTTATGTCTTGATTGTTCTAAATGATCGTGAGAAACTGCCTCTTGCGACTGTCATTGCGCTTTGTGCTCTTCTATTGCAAGGGATCATCAGTGCTCTCACAACGGACCGGTCGTATCGCAAAGCAGGCATGCCTCCAGAATTCTTGAAGTACTTCAGACTCGCGCGAGGGATTCGCATTCTGGGCGCAACAATGCTTTTCGTTGGAGTCATCTCGTGGTTGATTGTCACTCAGAACGCACAAAATTCGCAGTTCGAATCACAAGAAACACAAGATCCGCAAGCACCTTTGGGTGCTCAGATCATTCCCGCTGTTGAAAGCAAATAAAACTCGTACCAGTGCAATCGTTCTATTTCGATTCGATCTTCGCTTTGTCTTGACTGAGCGCCTTGATTTCTGCTGTCGACCCAAGCCACTCTTTCGAAATGACATCTCCACGGACGACCGCGTCGAGGAATCTCACGATCACTTCGTTTGTAATCTTTTCTATGAGTACTGGATCCGTCGCGGTCAGATCTGGCTTGTCTAAAGCAAGCGCCTTTGATTTTCCAGAGTAACTCGAATGGGTCGCACCTTCGATGAACATCAGCCACGCTGGCGGCCCGCCCTTTGCAGTCCCTCTGGAATATCGAAATGAACTCTGTCGACTTTCAGGATCCTCATCCGAGGCCCGAGAGCGATCAAGCGATCCCGTAATGACCAAGATTGGAACTGAAATTTCGTTCCATGATTCTTGCGTGAAGAGGCGGGACTTGATCCCTGCTCCCGAGACGATAATTCCTGCACGAAAGCGAGGATCTACGAAACTGCTTCGCCCACGCACTTTCGCACCGACCGACAACTGCGTCGTCATCGCGCCGGCCGAGTGACCAGCGATCACCATGCACGTGCGATCAATCAAACCTTTGCCATTGGGATCATGCAGTCCAGCAATTTGCGCCTCGATCAAATCGAGTGAATCCAAAATCAGCGAGCACTCCTCAACCCTTCCCTGCATATCAACGTTCTTCGTAAAGGACTTCGGATCCCGAACAAATCCGCTGACATCTTCGCCATTCTGACGACGAAGTTTGATCGAGTCTGCATGCGTTGGACGAATGACCACATATCCACGCGCGGCAAGAAATTGCGCAAGCCCTTCGAATGTCTCACATGATCCTCCCATTCCATGAGAGAACACGACCAGCGGCCATGAGGCGCTTTTCAATTGCGATGTATCGAGGGGCGCGCCCGGATAGACAACCCGCACTTCCAATTCCGTCTTGCGTTTTTCGTTCGAAATTTTCAACTCCGCCCTTGGCGCGACCACATATAACGCCTTCGTCAAATGCGGCAATACAGAATCCGTTGGCGTCAAACTCTTGACATCTTTTTGTGGCATCGGATGCGCGACAAAGAACTCCCACATCAAATCATTCGCTGAAATATCTTTCGTCGACTTACCGATGAAAGACACGATCGCGCTCTGCCCAGGCCACGTGTGCCCGCCCCCTTCGATCTCGATGTACACAACATCGCCACCGCCAATCTTTGCGGGATAATCGAATCGCTTCACCGTCGTTCCATCTTCTGCAATGTCTGGGAATTGCGTGACTTTCGGCGTGGTTTCGCATCCATTGATTTCACACCACATCTTGATTGACTCGTCGACTGATTTGAAAGTGATGAACTTCGGCGTATCCAATCCAGGTCCAGTCGCCGGCACAATCTTGTCAGCCGTTCCGTGGAAATGCATCACTGGCACTGAGCGCGATGGCGTTGGCTTTTCTGTTGTCATCGTTCCTGCAATCGGTGCGATTGCAGCGATTCGATCTGATAATTCACTCGCGAGGAGATAACTCATCATTGCACCATTGGAAATTCCTGTGGCGAAAATTCGGCGCGGGTCAAGCTTTGCAACCAAAGCAAGATCGTCGATGACTGCGCTGAGAAACTTGACGTCATCCACTTTCGACTTGCCGATTCCACCTGCGTTCCATGTCAGAAAAAT
>JBEELA010000218.1:0-6293 GCA_041168365.1 Planctomycetota bacterium | reverse complement strand
CAACTGTACGAATGCGTTGGAAGACGATCGTTACCGGAGCGCTCGTCGGCGCGATCGGTTTGGAATTGGGCCGCCGCTTTCTTGGGATCTATATGGAGAAAGCATTCACCGGCAATCGGCTTTACGGTTCGCTGGGACTTGTTCCGATTTTTATGTTCTGGGTCTATGCGATGTGGTTGATCGTACTTTTCGGATTGCAAGTCTCTTCGCTCTTTCACGCGCTCATCAGTCACGAACGCATTCGCAGCATTCTGAGTCATCAATCAAGCACATTCGAACCTGCCATCGCCGTCAGCGCGATGGAATGGATTTGCGAGCTTTACCGAAAAGGGTTGCCAGCAACTCTGACCGCAATGAGCGACACATTGAAATTGGATCTCACGACTGCGACGAGATTGACCCAACTTCTTGCGGAATCAAAACTGGTGATTTATGTTCAAGAAAATGGCCGAATTCTCCCCGCTCGAGCGGTCGATTCAATCACCCTCGCCGAGGCACTGCGCATAGGCTTTCAGGTGGCATCCATCGAGCGAGCATGTGGAAATGGTGATTTTATCGAATCACTTCGTATTGCACAGCTTGAATCTGTAGGAAATCAGACATTTGGATCATCAAGCGCTTGCAAAAATCCGATTTCAAACACAGAATTGAAAGGAAGCAATTTATGACCCCAGGAACTCATGGAACATCTTCCGCGACATTTGTCACAGTCAGTGTGAAAAACAAGCACACCATTGCTCGTTTGGATGCCGTTTCTATTGGTCCTCGCGAAGCAGCAATCATTGCAACCGAAGTCTCGCGCATGCTGATCAGCGCCACGAAGGGAAAATGTTTGGTCATCGACCTCTCGAGAACCAACTCTCTCTCGAGCATGGGGCTTGGACTCTGCGTTGACCTGCGAAATCGCGCAGTCGATGCGGGACTTCGACCAGTTCTCGCTGGAATGAATATCCAACTGACAGATCTCGTTCGCATGATGCGCGTCGATCGTCTCTTCACGATTACTTCGTCAAGCAATGATCTTGAGCGGTTGCTGCTGTGAGCCACTATCGAACGCGCCGTTTGAAAGTTGGCAAGTGCCTTCTCGTTTTCACTTGCATCGGTGCGATTGGTGGAATTGTTGGTTGTTACGAAAAAGTTGTCCGCGTGAAATCGAATGGATCAACAACCGAAATCGCCGATCCAGATTTCAACGAAAAACCAGGCGGACTTGACGAATTGATGTGGGGGCCAGTTCCCAAAGGACAAGATGCTGCCACGTATTACCGCAAGAAAAAACAATTGCTTGCTCAGTAGCCTTCCGCCTGTGCGTGGGATAGACTGAAGGACTATGGGTATTGAGACAGTCCTACCGACCGACAGTGTCCTGACCACTAACCTCAATCGCGTTGTCAATTGGGCGCGCAGATCGAGCGTATGGCCAATGCCATTTGCCACCGCATGCTGCGGCATCGAATTGATGGCGACTGCATGTTCGCGCTTCGACCTCGCGCGCTTCGGCGCAGAAGTCATGCGCTTTTCGCCGCGGCAATCTGATCTCTTGATCGTCGCTGGCCGCGTCAGTGTCAAGACATTGCCAGTGCTGCAACGAATTTATGCGCAGATGGCCGAGCCTAAGTGGGTTATTTCAATGGGCGCATGCGCATCGACTGGTGGCGTGTTCGACACATACGCAGTCGTGCAAGGAATCGATCAATTTATTCCCGTCGATGTCTATGTTCCTGGATGCCCTCCTCGACCAGAAATGCTGATCGAAGGAATCATGGCAATTCAACGGATAATCGACCAAGAAAATATTCCTCGTGATCCATCTGGACATCGGCGTGCCTTGAATATCGCGCTGACTCCAAACTATGAACCGAAGAATCAGCCGCTTCCTGTGACCATCGGCGCAACGTAATCGCGCTCAGCTTCGACTTGCGGCTTCTACTTGAACCAAGGATCGCGCGAACGCATCGATGCGCGCAACACCTTTTTCAATTTGCGCCTGCGAGCATGCGAAGGAAAGTCGAATATGGTTGCGGGCGCACTCGCCGAAATCTTCACCAGGAACAACTGCAACATGCGCCTCCGCCAGCAGCGCCTCGGAAAACACTTGGGCAGAATCGAGAAGCCTTCCGCCTGGCGACTTTCGACCAAGCAAATCTCCAATATTTGGGAATGAATAGAAAGCCCCTGTTGGCTGCACAGTTTTGAAACCTGGAATCGCAGAGAGCAATTGATGAATTAACTTCGCGCGCTCCGCGAATGCGATGCGCATCTTCTCGACCTCTGGAAGAGTCGCAGGCGACAAAGCCTCAATCACAGCCGGCAAGAAAAAACTCGCGATCGAATTTGTCATTTGACCTTGAAGCTTGATCACTTCGCGCATGAATTTACTCTGCTCACCTGGCGCGCACATATATCCAATGCGCCATCCAGTCATCGCATATGCCTTGCTCATTCCATTGATCGTCACCGTGCGATCGGCAACACGTGGATCGCTGCCAGGAGACCAATGTGAAATTCCATGTGCAATTTCTGGGAAGATCAGTTTTTCATAAATCTCATCCGAAATGATTGCGATCTTTGGATGCGCAGCGATCACATCGACGATGGCACGTAGTTCGGACTCGGGATAGACAATTCCGCAAGGATTGCTCGGTGAGTTCAACAAAATTCCAATTGTCCGAGGTGTGATTGCACGCGAGACTTGTTCGGCAGAGACTCGAAAGCCATGCTCCATAGAACCTGGAACTTCGACGCAAACTCCACCAGCGAGTTCGATCAGCGGGCGGTAACTCACCCACGCTGGAGTGGGCAGCAACACTTCATCGCCGCGGCCTGGCTCGATCATTGTCTGCAATGCCATATACACCGAATGCTTTGCGCCAACTGTCACTGTCACATCTTCGGCGCGACACTGAATGCCATTTTCTTCTCTCAACTTCTTTGCAATCGCTTCTCGCGTTGGCTTATCACCAGCAGTTGGTGCATACTTCGTCATTCCAGATTCGAGCGCCTTGATCGCAGCGCGCTTGATCGCAAGCGGCGTATCGAAATCAGGTTCGCCCATTGCGAAACCGATGACGTCGACTCCTTGCGCTTTCAGTGCAGCTGCACGCGCTCCTACTGCAAGAGTTGCGGATTCCTTCATTTCGGCGATGCGGCTGGAAATTTGCATTCATAAAGAATAGCGAATCAGCACGAAGCCTTTGAATGCACTACAGTTCGGCGCTTCCCATGAATCCAGACTCCATTCGTCGCATCGGTATTTTGACAGGCGGTGGCGATTGCCCCGGCTTGAACGCAGTTATCCGTGTGGTTGCAAAGACGGCGATGTTGCAATTTGGCATCGAAGTCTTCGGCATCGAGGATGGCTTTCAAGGATTGATCGAAAATCGCCTTCGCCCACTCTCTTTCCGCGATGTTTCAGGAATCCTGACCCGAGGCGGAACGATCTTGGGCAGCAACAATCGCTGTAATCCAAAAAGGTATTGCACTTCGATGGCCGCCGATGGAAGCCCTGTGTTTTCAGATGTCACGCCGACTTGCATCGAAACGATTCGCAAGAACAAGATCGATGCGCTGATCGTCATCGGCGGCGATGGCACGATGAGTTGCGCTGCGCCGCTTGTCGAAGATGGCATCAATGTCATCGGCATTCCAAAGACAATCGACAATGATCTCTTCGGTACGGAAATCACTTTCGGATTTCTCACTGCCGTTGCGACTGCGACCGAAGCGCTTGATCGCCTGCATTCAACGGCAGACAGTCATCATCGAGTGATGGTCTGCGAAGTGATGGGCCGAAACGCTGGTTGGATTGCGTTGACATCAGGCGTTGCGAGCGGGTCGGATGTCATCTTGATCCCAGAGATTCCTTATGAAGAAGATGCGATCGCCGAGTATGTCAAGCAGCGAATGAGCGGTGGACCGGGATTTGCAATCGTCGTCGTCGCCGAAGGTGCGAAGCCCGTTGGCGGGAAACAGAGCGTTGCTCTAATCGATCCCACAAGCCCAGATCCAATTCGACTTGGCGGTATCGGCCAGCGAGTCGCCGAGATGATCGCAGCGAAAACAAAAGCTGAAGTTCGCATGACATCTCTCGGTCACATTCTGCGTGGTGGTATGCCAATCGCTGCCGACCGAATTCTCGCCACAAATTTTGGATATCACGCTGTATCCATCCTGATGGAAGGCGCAACGAGCCGTTTGGTTGTGCGAGAAAACAACGTCTTCAGCGATGTCGATCTTCTCGTCTCGGCAGGTCGTCAACGCCTCATTCCAACCAACCATGCACTGATAACCGCCGCGCGTGCACTTGGGACTTCTTTCGGCGATCGACTCGGACACACGCACGGCGGTGTCGGACCATCCTCGGTGATCTGACGCACGCAGGCAATCATCCGCTAGCCTTCAGCTGTGAAGAGCGGCGTTTTTCTCGATCGAGACAATACGATTATTGCCAATGATGGCGACTTGGGCGATCCCGCACTCGTGCGAATTTTGCCCGGTGCCGCATGGGGAATCCGCGCACTTCGCGAAGCTGGATATTGCGTGGTTGTCGTCACCAATCAAGGCGGAGTTGCACGCGGACTTTATAACGAGAACGATGTCGATGCAGTTCATGCACGCTGCGAAGAATTGCTGACACGCGAAGCAGAGTGGACAGGCACTCAACCACTCATCGAGAAATGGATGTATTGCCCCTTTCATCCCAACGGGACCGTTGCTGAATATCGATGCGAACATCCATGGCGAAAACCTGCGCCTGGAATGCTGCTTGCGGCTTCAGTCGAACTTTCGATCGACTGCGCCAAGAGTTGGATGATCGGCGATCAAGAGCGAGATATAGAAGCAGGTCGATCCGCAGGATGCCGCACAATTCTGATCACTCCCCCATCGCGTGTTGAAGCAGAAGTGCGCGCAACAAGCTGCGCGGATTTTGTAGAAGCAGACTTACTACATGCGAGTCATCGCGTTTTGCGTATGGATGGTTGCGATGGCGCGCCAATATGGACGCAGACGAGTTCGACAAAATTGATCGCTCTGTCAGGGCGACTTGCAGATGCGAACACAAGAAATGTGATTCAAGCGGCAGCGCACGCGCTTGCAGAACGCGAAGGAGTGCGCCTTGTGCGATTGACGGTCGACGAAGTTGGAGTCGACCTGGAAATCGTTGGCAGCGAAATCGTCGCACTTGGATTTGCAGCAGAATTGCGCCGGAATACGAATCATTGGGCGCAATCTCATGGTGATTTGCCACTCTGGGCCAACAAATGAGAGAGACTTCTCAATCGATGTTCCCGATTCTTGCCAAAGATGCGCGCAACATTCTGGTCATCTTGCCTTCGTGGGTGGGCGATGCGTGTATGGCAACTCCAGTCCTTCGCCATCTTGCTCAATATCGACCAGACGCGCGCATCGCCGTCTTCGGTCGCGCCAATCTGCGACCTCTGATGGACGGACTTCCATGGGTCAACTCATTTCAAGCTGGTGGAATGCGAGGTGCGAAGGCAATCGGCGAAGTACGCCGTATTCGCGCAGAGCGTTTCGACGCTGTTCTTCTGCTTCCTAATTCTTTTCGAAGCGCTGCCTTCGCACGACTGTCTGGTATTGCGCACCGCGCAGGTACAGATCGTGATGGACGCGGGTGGTTGCTCAGTCACGGCTTCGTGCAAGAGAAATCACTTCAAAGCGCAGCGGCCGCATACGCATCACTTGCGAGTTGGTGGACCGGATCTCCGCTGAACGACCAACATATTGAACTGCGCGTCACCGAACAAGATCGAAGCGCTGCAGAAAAACTTCTGCCTGAACTGCCAGTGAAGTCACACGAAGCACATCGCGACTTGATCGTCCTCAATCCAGGTGCGAATCGAGAAGACAAACGTTGGCCCGCAGATCACTTCGTACAGGCTGCACGTGCCCTCTCGTTGGCGCGCCCTGCCGGCGATCCACCACGACCAATCGCCGTGAATGGCGGCCCATCTGAAGCTGCGCTCTGTGCAGAAATCGCCAAGAAATCTGGGGGAATCGACCTCTGTGCTCGTGGCGTGATGTTGGGATCACTCAAGGCAATTCTTCAACGTACGGCGTTGCTTATCACTAACGACACAGGCCCGCGCCATATTGCAGCCGCACTGAATACTCCAACGATCGCTCTCTTTGGGCCAACGGATTATCGATGGACACCAACAGACTATCCACACGAACGACGCATCATCTCAGAACCGTTCTTGACAGAAGACCGCGTCGCTGATGATCACGCAGTGATTTGCGCAATTGAGCGAATCTCAGTTGGTGATGTA
>JBEELA010000217.1:0-4052 GCA_041168365.1 Planctomycetota bacterium | reverse complement strand
TGAACTCTCGCTCGATACCGATCCACGAGGTTTGATCGCTGCGCTTGTTGGCGAAGAAGCGGGCGCAAAGTTTCGCACTGGAGGCACGACACCGCAAGCCCATCCAGCGGCAGAAAACTTGGCGCGTGCAATGCATGCATGCGCAGCGGCGGGGGTTCCATTCAAGGCAACCGCTGGAATGCACCGCGCACTTTGTCACTTCAATCAAGCTGCAGGTGCGAAGCAATTTGGATTCCTGAATCTGCTCATCGGTGCTGCGATGATCTATGGACGCAAACTTGATGTCGAAGGATTGACGCAATTTTTAATTATCGATTCTCTTGAAGACATCGACTTCAGCGAAAAAGCATTGAGTTGGAACGGTGTTCGCGTCTCGACAGAAGAAATAATGGAATCTCGTGCGCGATTCTGCCACTCATATGGATCATGCTCGTTCGAAGAACCGTGGGATGACCTTGTTGCAATGGAATTGATCCGCGCCATTCCAAGTGGCGGTGCAGCGTGAGTTCGATGGCTTCTAATACTGGCAAGTCGTGGGTTGAAGGCGCGAATGATCCTGCTGGAGATTTTCCGCTGGCAAATCTGCCGATAGGTGTTGTTGCAGGCGAAGGTCGTGGACTTCGAATTGGCATTCGTATCGGTGCTTTCATTGTTGATTGTCGTGCGCTTGCAGCAAGCGGACTTCTCAATCGACTTGATCAAACGATCATCGATGCACTTGGTGGTCAATCTCTCAACGCGTATATGGCTTTGGGGCAAAGTGCCTGGCGATCTGCACGCGCAGAATTCACACGCCTTCTTGCTGAAGGAACTGCGGACTTGCGAGATCATCCGTCGTGCAAATCGATCATGCTCCCAGAGTGGGGAATGACTGCGAAACTTCCTTGTGAGATTGGTGATTACACAGATTTTTATGCATCTGTTCATCACGCAACAAATGTTGGAAGCATGTTTCGCCCTGACAATCCGCTGCTTCCAAATTGGAAAAACTTGCCGATTGGATATCACGGACGTTCGAGTTCGATGGTTCCAAGCGGCACCCAAATCGTTCGCCCAAATGGTCAAACTGTGACACAAGATGACGGCCCGCCAACATTTGGTCCAGCTCGACTGATGGATTATGAAATGGAAGTTGGCGCACTCATCGGTACAGGCAACGTAATCGGCGAACCAATTCGCATCGATCAAGCGATGGATCGTGTCTTTGGTCTGTTGCTCTTGAATGATTGGAGTGCGCGGGATATTCAGAAGTGGGAGTATCAACCTCTTGGTCCATTCGTTGCGAAAAATTTTGCATCGACACTTTCTGGTTGGGTTGTTTCGCTCGACGCACTCGAGCCATATCGAATTCCGATGCCTGCGCGTCCAGTCACTGATCCTCAACCGCTGCCATATTTGCGTTGGTCAGATGATTTTGTTCTTGATGTCAACTTGGAAGTGCTGATTTCTAGCGCTGGAATGCGGACTTCTGGTACGGCGCCAACTCGCATCAGTCTTGGAAATTATCGTGACATGTACTGGTCCATTGCGCAGATGATCGCGCATCACACCAGCGGCGGATGCAATCTGCGTACTGGAGATTTGTTGGCAAGCGGTACAGTCTCTGGTCCGACAGAAGACTCTCGCGGTTGTTTGTTGGAACGCACGTGGCGCGGTACGAAACCAATTCAACTTGGCGACGGTACCGAACGAAAGTTCCTGCAAGATGGCGACGAAGTCATAATGCGAGCATGGTGTGAACGAAAAGGGTTGCCACGAATCGGATTTGGAGAGTGCCGAGGAATTGTGCTTCCAGCGAAGCCAATCTGATTCATTTCTAGACTCAGTTTCTGGACTCAGTTTCTGGACTCAGTTGCTAGACGAGGCTTCGCTCCTCAGATATCCGGCCATCTTGCTGCGGTCGATCGCAATTTTCACTCCAGGCTTGATCTTGAGCGCGTCATTCGTTCCAGCAGGTGTTTCGATCACAAATTGAATACCAGGTCCGCTGGGATATCTCTTGAGGCGATTTCGATACTGATTCTCAGATTCGCTCTCGCTCTTAGGCGCTTCCTTCTTCATAGAAAAAACTGAAACTACTGTTCCATCTGGCGCGAGATATGCGATATCCATATCGATGATGCAGTTGATCATCCAAAAACTGCGGTCATTTCCAGATGGAAAAACGAAAAGCATCCCAGTCTTGGGGGCAATCTCTGGTCGATTCGAAAGTCCGCGCTGAATATTGGCGTCATTCGCCGCGACTTCCAAGTCAAAGTCCTCTCCTTGAATGACAACGCGTTCGACGGGCAAGCCACTCTTTGCTTTCACGGGTGTTGTCTTTCCTGATGCACTCTTGTCGTCCTTCGCATCAGTTCGATTGGCTGCATACGCAAGACCTCCCATAACGATCACGACGAGTGCGAGAAGTCCGATTCTGATTGCGGTTGTTCGTTTCATGATTGTTGTGTCTATTCAAGACTCAATCACTATGACCAAGTATTGACATTTGATCCACCAGATTTTCCGCCGTTTGAATCTTTGCCGTCAGGCTTGGGATCTGGTGAGTTCTCCCAACTGAGCGGATAGTTCATGTCGTCAAGTTCCAGAGCAGCCTTTGTGGGAAAGAGCGGACGAAATGTGTCGCACATCACCGCAAGTTCGTCAGACTTCGTCGCACCGATGGAAGCTTCAATCGTTCCAGGATGCGGTCCGTGAGGAATTCCTTGCGGATGCAGTGTGAGCGAAGCGCTCTCGATACCACGGCGCGCTTTGTAATTTCCTTCGACGTAATACAGCACTTCGTCTGAATCCAAGTTCGAGTGGTTGTATGGAAGAACAATCGCCAGCGGATGAAAGTCCAACAAACGCGGGCAAAATGAGCAAATTACAAAGTTCCGCGCTTCGAAAGTTTGATGCGTAGGCGGCGGCATGTGATGTTTGCCGACGATCGGGCTGAAGTCGTCAATATTGAAGATGTATGGGTAATAGCAACCGTCCCAACCAACAACATCCAGCGGGTGATAGGTGTACATATATGAATGCACCATCCCTCGCGTCTTGATTCGCACTTCAAATTCTCCTCGCTTGTCGAATGTCATTGGCAATTGTGGAATGCGCAAATCGCGTTCGCAATACGGAGCGTGTTCGAGAAACTGTGCTGTTTGCTTCGAGAGATATCTCGGCGGCGGAAGAATGTGCGATCCGTTTACAGATTCGATGAGTAAGAAACGCGGATTTGGTTGGCCATCCGCCGTCGGATCGAAAATCATTTGATAGATGATTCCCTTGGGGATAATGATGTAATCCTTCGCCCGAAATTTGAGCGTTCCAAATGTCGTGTGAACTGTTCCAGAACCATGATGCACAAAAATGCATTCGTCGCCGGTTCCGCTCTTGAACCAATAGTTCATCGGCTCGGATGGAACACATACAGACATTTCAACATCTTCATTCCCAAAGAGAACAACGCGGCCAGTAATCGGATCACCTTTGGGTGGCATCGGAGAACTTCGAACATGTCGCATGCGCATCACTTCGCGTTCGACATATTCCGTCTTTGTGGAATAGATCGGTTTCCATCCAGTGACTTGTGTCGGTGGATGAATGTGATAAAGAGTTGAAGTCGGTCCGACGAAGCCTTCGGTTCCAAAGACTTCTTCGCTGTACAGCGCGCCGTCAGGACGGCGAAACTGAATGTGACGTTTCGGAGGTAGTTGTCCCAATTTCGTGTAAAAAGCCATACTGCCCTATTGTACGGCTCAGCGAACTTCGCTGAGTCGCCCAAGAGAATTCCGTGAACGAATCAACTTTCCAATCCGAACCAGATCGTCAATCCTTTCCGTCCATTGTGCATGACGAGCCAGAATGGTTTGTGCTGAACAAACCTATTGGATGGCATTCCGTTGCCGCTCGTGTGACCGATGGAGCACCGACGGTCGAACAGTGGCTCGCAGAATCGTTTTTAGCCCTGCAAGCTTTGCCAGAATGTGGGCTCGTGCATCGGCTTGATCTTTCCACCAGCGGATGTCTCTTGGTCGCTCGCACTGCCCAGATGCACCAAACTTTGCGCG
>JBEELA010000216.1:0-7688 GCA_041168365.1 Planctomycetota bacterium | reverse complement strand
CTACACATACGCAGACGACTTGTGCGTCTATGTCGCCGGCAGTCCTCTTGCCTTAGGTGGCGCACTGCAGTGCGGTGGGTTCTCAAACTTGAATGCTACTCAGCGTTACAGTTGGGCAAACGGTGCTTCCAATGCTCCTGGAACTCCTGTTACTGGAACTGTGAACTTCACAACTGGCCTCGATATGACTGGCAGTACAAACAGCATTTGGATTGGCAACGGCTATGGCGCCGCTGGAACCTCAGGAACGTTTACTGGATCTATCACACTTCTTGGTGTGACTGCAGTGCCAGCTCCTGGTGCAATTGCACTCGTTGGACTTGCAGGTCTCGTTGGTCGTCGACGACGATCATGACTTCTGATTGAGAGTCGGTAAGTTTCTAAAGTTTTTCTTCAAAGGGGGACGCCCACGCGGCGTCCCCTTTTTTCATTTGCTTTTTTATTTTCGATCAGAACCTGCGCCGCGCATCATGAAGAGCGCCAAGTGAATTCCAGGATTCATCGAACGCCCATTCATAATTTCGCCATCGTCCAATCGAAGCGCGGTTGATCGGACGCCTCACTTGATCGTGGCTCAGGGTCAACACAGTGCGCAGATTGCCTTCGGGGGCGAGAGTGGCCTCGTCCATCGCAAGACCCATCTTGGCCAAACATCGACTTGCATGCCCTGCAGGATCGGCGATCAAGTCTTCATACACAATCGCCTCGTGTTCAAAGTCGAGCAGCTCAAGCGCCTGCGGCAGAATCGATCTGTGCGCAGCAATCACTTTATGAATGGACTCGATCGACCCAGACCATCCAAATGCGCTGGGATGAAAATTTCCAAGAAAAGTGCTGATTGCAGTATCACGCGGATCTCGGTCGACGGCAATCATGACCGTGCCAGGCAGAATGGTTGCGATCAGCGGAAGCCAACGCCATGCGTGAAGATTTTTATCAAGTGTCCAGCGTGCGCCTGGTCGTCGAAGAAATGCAGCGCCCGTTTTGTATTCCTTCTGCCACGCAAGCGCATCTCTCGATTCAACAGCCGCGAGATCATGGGGCCAGAGTCCGGACGAAATCGCACGGTCGCCAAGAGCGTGAATGCCGCCATATTCGCCGATGCCCGCGATCGCAGGATGTCGATCAAGCATCTGTTCCAACAGAGTCGTTCCACTTCTGGGAAGCGCCAGAATCATCGCCGTATCTTCCATGCGTGGAGCACGCGGAGGACATGATGCTTTGCCGCGCGCAAGCAAATTCTTCTGCGCTTCGATTTCTCCTTGCAATCCGCCGATGTCATACGCCGTTCCCGTTGTTCGGTGCATAAAGACGGCTAATTCGAATGCTTCGCGGTATCGACCTAGCGCATCCAACATCCGAATCGCCTCAAATCCAGCAATTCGCCTCACATGAGCGGGCGCAGTGCTGCGAGCCAGTTGGTCCAGCGTCGTGATCGCTTGAGTGCGATCCGAAATCGCCTGCCCACGTGCGACGAACAATTGCGCACGCGGATCGTTTGTCCACGCGCCACCAACTGCGACGATTCGATCCAACTCCTCTCGCTGATTTGAGCGGTGTAGAACTTCAGCCAGCACGATCGTCGCATCGATTGCATTGACAGGTTCGCTGGCAAGCAATTTTCGAAGTCGATCTGCCGCCGCAACACTGCGACCAATTCGGTGATCCACAATCGCTCGCTGCAACTGCAAGTGAGGATCCGTCGGCAAGAGTCGCTGCGCACGATCGAAACTCTCTACTGCGTCATGCAGTCGACCGCACGCAAGCGCTGCACGACCAGCTGCCATCCACCAGTAACCACTGCTGGGCTGCTGATTATTCATTCGCTGAGACAACTCCAACGCTGCGGAGAAACGCTGCTGATTCATCAGCGCATCGAATGATTCACTTGACATCGGTGGTGTTAGCAGCGGCAGCAGTATCGATCAGCGGCCTGAGAATTTCGAGCGTCAGCAGTCCAAGTCCAGTGGCGTATGCCTTGCCATAACCATAGAGCGGATAGTCAAACCAACTTCCATCCGGGTTCTGATCGTGAACCATCACTTCCGTCAGCCACCGAACAAGTTCCGCACGCTCTGCCGATGGCGGTACAGCCGCCAGTGCACACGCTGCGTAATAATGGTCAAAGTAATAGTAATAGCCACTGTTGCGATAAAAAGATTCATGCGGCATCACACGACCGCGACCAATCTCGATGTATTGATGCGTGTCGCGCAAATGTTGGACTCCGCGCATCAGAGTCTCTGCCGTCACCTTGCCTGCACCGACTGCATTGAGCGCCACATTGCACGATTGAAGGCGACCACTCGATCCGCTGATCTTGTTGTAATCCGCACGCGGATTCAATTCCGCATAGGTTCCATATGCGAACGCGCCGCTGGGCAATTGCATTCGCGAGATCGCGCGCGTCGCGTCTTCGATCGTTCCTGGAGGAATGACCGCGCCTTGTTCCTGGGCAGACCGTAACGCCAAAATCATTGCTGCGGTGTTGAAGCTGGTTGACTCATTACCGCTGGGGTTTTCGCCGGTGAAGTTGAAGTCGTAATAACCCCACCCACCATCAGCACCTTGCTCTCGGCGAACGAGCGCAATCTCCGTCTCACCAATCGTTTTCCAAGTCGCATGAAAAGCAGTCAAGGTCGGATCAGCCTGCACAGCAGCCGAGAGATAGATGAGATAGTTGTGAGCCCACACGCTATAAAAAGTTTTGCCTGATGCGCGACCGGGAGGCTTGCGTGAAGAAAGTTCTGTCAATCCGCGCTCGAGCGCTGCACGACACTCGGGCTTCGTTCGAGCAGGTTCGATCAATGACCATGTGACGATGGCCGTCGTCGCTGTCTGAAAAGCAAGATGACTTGCCAGCGTGTCGAGAAAAATCTCTCGCCGACGTATGGATTCCAGCGATCCCCAATTTCCATTTGCGCGTTGATTGGTGATCGCCCAGCCAATCCCTTTCTCGAAAGAATCGCTTGCTGCCTGCGCAATTTCTGCAGCAGAAATCATCGGTTTCTCACTGGGAGCAACAACCGAATTGGGACTCAAATCATGATGCATGATCTCGCCAGGCTTGTTCGATGACGAACCGCTCGACGGAGCACATGACGAAGCCAGCATGCAGGCGGAGATTGCGACCGCACGAAAGATGATCGCGATGGCGCGATCAACCATCTGACATCACCACTTGATCGCCGACTGCCAGTCCAGAAATCACTTGCGTCTTCTTGCCATCGCTTGCACCAACGCGAATTTCGCGTTCGACTTTCTTGCCGTCGATCCATAGGTTGACAGTCCATTTTCCTTTTTCAGCTTTGACCGCTTTGCTATCAACCAAGATGCAATCTGGAATGATTTTACGCGCAACGATGTGCGCTTCAGCTCCTAGAGGCCAAGTCCCATCTGATGTGCGAACATTTGCGACATAGGGATAGCTTGCGCCTTCGCCGTCGGGCGCACCGATCGGCGCAATCTCGTCAACGGTCGCGGTTCCCGAGAATTCGGGGCGCGATGGAATCCATACATCAACCTTTGATCCCATTTCCAGCACGCGCAAACTATTAGCGTCGAGTGTTCCGCCGATCTCTAGTGCGGAAGGGTCGACGATTGTCGCCATCAAACTGCGCGGATTGACCGACTCTCCAGCATCTGGAACGTTGATCGACATCAGACCATCGACAGGCGCCTTCACAGTCATTGCCTTCGCGTCATTCTCCATTCGCGAGAGGCGCAACTTGGCATCTTCCAGAGCACGCTCCGTTGCTGCCATGGTCAATCGTGCACTAATCGCCTGCAATCGCTGGCGAATTCGCAAATGCTCCAAACCCTGCTGGGCGTATTTCACATTGTCATCAAGTTCGACCACATCGTTGGGATGTTCGATTGCCAAGAACAATTCATAATCCTTTGTTCCGTATTTGAACATTGTTTGACCTCGTTCCATCGCACGTCGAGCGCGACCGATCACGATGTCCTTCGTTTCACTCTCAAGCGTTGCGTCGGAGTACATCCGCTCGAGCTGCGTCAGTTCGTCGCCTTGATCCTTCAGACTATCCGTCTGTGACTTCAAGCGCAGCGAAGCCATATCCAAATCTCGCGCAAAGTAATACTCACGTGAGAGCTTCTGCTTTTGCTCGGCGAGAAACAAGCTGCGTTGCGCTCGCTCGAGTGCTGTTGCATCCGCGGCACGAGCAACGAGCTGCTCTTCAACTTGTGATGCAAGACGCTCCACTGATTCGGCAACTTGTATGCGAAGGTCGGCGAGAGTCTTTTCAAAGTCCTTGCCAGAAAGTTCGGCAATGATCGCGCCGGCCTTGACTGGACCTGGAAGTGCGACAACTTTCACAACTGTGACCGCTCCGTTGAACGCCTCTAGTTCAAATCGAACGATCGTCTTCTTTGAAGATGCGATTCGTCCCGATCGATCCGCGACAATTGTCAGCGCACCTTTTTCGACAGTCGAAGTTTTCGGCGGCGGCGGTGCCGGCGGAGTCGGAGTCGCGGGCGGCGTTTGTGCAGAAACGCTTCCAGACCACACAGAAATCGCGAGTGCGAGCGTTGCGAATTGTGCGGTCAAGAATTGGGTTTTCATAGGAAGTCTTTCAGAAGAAGATCCGAACAAGCAAGTCATTTTACGCCATCTTTCGATGCCATCATTGCAACCATATCAACGCAGCGATTGGCGTATCCGCATTCATTGTCGTACCAAGAGACAAGTTTGAAGAATCGATCATTCAGTTGCACCGATGCTTTCACGTCAAAGATAGAAGATCGAGAATCACCGATGAAATCGCTCGAAACGACTTCGTCATCGGTGACGCCAAGCACACCTTGCATTGGTCCATCCGCGGCGGCGTGCATGCACTTGGTGATTTCTTCCAGCGATGTCGGACGCTCGGAACGGAAAGTCAGATCGACGCACGAGACGTTCGCCGTCGGCACGCGAAAAGCCATACCAGTCAACTTTCCTTTCACCGCAGGCAAGCAAAGCGCGACAGCTTTCGCTGCACCAGTCGAACTTGGAATGATGTTCATGTATCCGTTTCGACCACCGCGCCAATCTTTCTTACTCGGACCATCTTGAGTTGGCTGCGTGGCGGTGACAGAATGGACTGTCGTCATCAATCCTTCTTCAAGTCCACAGGAATCCAGAATGACTTTGATCACTGGCGCAAGGCAATTCGTGGTGCACGATGCATTGGAAATGATTCGGTCCTTCTCTGGGTTGTATGCCGAGTGATTCACTTTATAAACGAGCGTTGGAACTTCTTTCTCGCTCTTGGTCGGCGCCGAAATCAGCACGCGTCGGCATCCCGCATCGAGATGCTTCTTTGCATCTTCCGCGGTCGTGAAAAAACCAGTGGACTCGATCACATAATCAACTCCCATCGCCTTCCACGGCAACAAAGACGGATCTTTGATCGCAGTGCATTTGGTTCGATGAGCACCGTGGACAATCTCTTCGCCTTCGGCATGAACGTTTTCCCCAAAGCGTCCGTGCATCGTGTCATATCGCAACAAGTATGCAAGGTTGTCCGCAGGAACAAGATCGTTCACCGCGACAATTTCAATATCGCTGCGCTGCGATGCGATTCGATAGACCAAACGACCGATGCGACCAAATCCGTTTATTGCGACTCGAATTGCCATGTGTCTCCTATGAAATGAGAATCGAAAGTGAGATCAAAAGTAGAACCTGAAAGAATAGTGCTTTTAATGCACTTGAGAGGTTGGCTTTCAATCGTGCGCTCGTCGGTGATTCCGCCTCTTGGCTTCGCGTCGAAGGACCTGGTCGAGCATCCAAGGAAATGCTGTAAAGAGCGCGCTGGAAAGTCGAACGATGCGACTTGTCCAGACTTCCGATCTTGGTCTGCGTAAGCATGCAACGATTGCATCTGCCACTCGATCTGGACTTTGAATGAACCACTTGGGGGCATGCTCTGGAATGCTTGCTCCCTGCGTCCCACTACGCAGCGAACTCTCGCTGAAAAATTCGGTCGTTGTCGTAATGGGATGAACGCTTGCGACTTCAATATGGTCAGCTGCAAGTTCGAATCGCATCGCTCGACAGATTGATTCTTGTGCGGCCTTTGATGCGGCATACGCACCAAGATTTGGCATCGAAAATTTTGAAAGGCAACTCGAACACATCAAGAGATGTCCAGGTCGCTTTGCTGCGCATAGTCGCTTGGCAGATTCACGCAGCAACGCGACGGACGAAAAGAAATTCACTTCAAACATTGCGCGAAGTTCTTTGTCTTCCATCAAGTGAACGGGTCGTTCCATTCCATATCCCGCATTTGCAAAGACGATGTCGAATCTGCCAAAGTGATTCTCGGCTTCATCAAGGACTGCAGCCACATGCCGCATATCCGAAACATCTCCAACGATGACATGCGCACTTCTTCCAAGATCACGGACTGACTTCGCCACTTCTTCAAGTCTGGCACGTCGCCGCGCGACAAGCACCACATCAATTCCAGCCTTCGCCATCGCGAGTGCGGTGGCAGCGCCGATGCCACTGGATGCTCCAGTAATGATCGCGACTTTTCCTTCGAGTTGAATTACCATCGCCGATCAAAATAGCAGATTTAGCGGAGTTTTCTGCGCATCTGGAAAATCGCTTGGGCTCGCTCACCGGATGCGATGACGGTTGGCATATCTGTCAATGCAGATGTCGCGGTTGTCATTGGTTCTGCACATGCAAATGTTGCGTTTGTCGGCGAATAGACCTGAAGAAAGTTGTATCCCCCTTCGAAGCGGATTTCCGTGCGATCACTGCCGTCGATGATTGCAATGCTGGTGCTCCCTGCACTCGGTTCAATTTCAAAGAGCGAATCTTGATTCTGCCCAACCGCCTCCGTCGATGCGCCAATCCAATCACTTTTTGGCGTGGAGAGAATTGGAAGCCCGCTTGGTGCCAGAGCAACTGGTCGACGGCGAGGAAGTTCGATTTGCGCAGACGCCGCATTAGCAACCGCCATATATGGATGCCAACCGAATGCGATCGCAACTGCCTGACCGTGATCCGCTTCGATGATCGTTGTCACGGTCAATGTCGCATCGGAGGAATCGTGTGCGACTTCCCAGATCACTTTCAGTGTGTGATCGAACGGATAAGCGGCCATCAATGTTGGGTGATCGCTCCATCGAATCGAAGCTTCAAGACGACTGGGCGATGGCTGATTCAAATTCCATTCGCTCCATCGCAGCAGCAATCCGTGAATTGGTAATCCAGTTGAATCGCGTTTCAATTTCGCGTCGACTGAAAGATTGACCGCGCGTCCCGCAACTTGAAAATGATCGCTGCGCAGGCGATTGGCGTATGGATAGAGCAGAGGCACTCCGCCTGTACGCGACGCACGCAAAAATTCTTCACGAGGCGATGGCAATGCGAGCACTTCGCGGTCATTGACCCGCCAACTCGTCGCGACGCACCCTGCATCTGGTTCAATAACAAGTGTGTTTGATGCAGAATCATTCAGTTGGATTGGATTGGTCACTCTCGCAAAGTACCACCTCATCTTGCTCGTCGGCGTATCTTGCGCTTCATCATGATTGCTGAGTTTTTTATTGCTTTCGCGCTTGCACAGTCCACGCCGGTGGCGAGTACACCAGCGGCGAGTACGCCGGCGGCAGTATCGGCAACCACTCCCAGAATCCTGCAAGTTGGCACGACAACGCGCAGACCTTAT
>JBEELA010000215.1:0-4336 GCA_041168365.1 Planctomycetota bacterium | reverse complement strand
TCATAGACCAAATAAGCTTTTCCATCTATCAGTTGTTCGTTTCCGACTGGTCTTTGTCGATTCTGCATCATTTCTCGAAGCGTTTTTATAAATGGTCCAAAATCAGATCGGTCCTGATCGATAAATTGCCACATATCAGCTTCGCCGAGAGTCACGCGATGTTCAGGACTCTGAAAAGGCTTGACCAGAATGCGCAGGGTTACATCGAGTGGTTGGCCTATCCATGATCTCTTTGCATTCCCTATGACTTGTGCGCTTAACAGGTCGCCAGTTGTGGAGACAGAGGACGAAATCGATGTGGGTTCGATACTGTGCTTCACGCCATCGACCACGATGCTGATTGGCGGGATATTGATCACTCCAGCAACCGATGGGGTGATCATGATTGTGATTGTCGTCGTGTTGCTTCGTGTCGTCTTGCCATTGATGATTTGCATTGAGTTCATCGTCTGGCGTCCAGGTTGAATCTCGAAATCAAGCCCAGCGACCTTTGGCAGCACTGGTTCGCCAATTGCATCTCCATCACGCACGATGATCTTGAGAATGGATGGACTCCCAATCCAAGTTTCTCGGGGAGAAAAAGAAAACTCGACATCGGCGGCGTTGGCATACGCGTTTGCAAAAACAAAGAAGACGCATAAAGCAAATGCGAGGATTTGGCGAAGATTTATCTTCATATTCTCTTTCTATCGGTCAATACTGGGGTTGATTCTTGATTTGCGCATCGGTTTACCAATCTTTACTCGCAGGAGTTCGCCGTGTCGGTTTCTGAAGTTCCTTCGCTTCTCGGTCTTCCTTGCGGCTCTTTTCTCGATCTCGGACTGCTTGTAAAAGACGATCTGCTTCCTGTTTGGTCAATGGCGCATCTTTGACGGGTTCACCTGCCTGAGTTGCTTGGCCTTTCGATTCCTCGCCCTTCGATTCCTGATCCTGCGCCTCTTCGCTAGGCTTCTGACCTTCTGCTGGTTTTTCTGGTTGTTCTTTTGGCTTTGGCGATTCTTCTTTGCCATCCTTGGATTGATCTGGCTTCTTCTCTTCCTTCTTCTCTTCTGATTTCTCTGGATTCTTTCCTTCTTGCTGATCGCCTTTCTCGCCTTCGTCTTTCTTGCCTTCTTTGCCTTGTTTATCTTTCTCTTGCTGGTCTTGATCTTTCGGTTGGTCACCTTTTGATTGATCGTCTTTGGGTTCGCCTTGATCGCCGTTTTTGTCTTCTTCTTTCTTCTCTTCCTGTTTCTTGTCTTCTTGTTTCTTGTCTTCTTGTTTTTTGTCTTCTTCTTTCTTCTGTTCTTCTTTCTTCTCCTCCTCCAGCATCTTCAGCAGTCGTGTCGCCGCTTCTGCATTGAATCTCGCATCGATATCCAACTGATCGGCCGATGCGGCGTCTTTGAAATGCGTCAACGCTCTGGTCGCGGCCTCAATAGCCGCATCAATCGCTTCCTTTCTCTTTGGATTTCCTTGGTCTTGTGCAGAAGCGCCCACAGGCTCTTTGAAGTCATCAGAGTCGATGATCTTGATTGCACCGCTATAGGCAGCATCGCCTTGATTGAACATTGCGCCTTCAGCCACAGCAGGATCACCAATTTGACCTGCTGTCGCAAATGATTCAGATGATCCTTGAAGATTTTGACTTTTGTATTGAGCCACTCCCTGATTGAACTGCGCACGCGAATTGGAAGAGTCTGCGGCAATGGCTTGTGCATAGGCTTTCTCAGCCGCAGCAAAGTCCCCAGCATCCATCGCCTTGCGCGCTTCGACGATTGCGGCGCGGAAAGCTGCAGAATCGACAACTTTTCGAGGCTCGATTTTCTGCGCGGCATTCTTTGAGGGAGTTGTTACCGATGGAATTGCCGGCGAACTCTGCGTTTGTGCATTCGCGCCTATTGCGCAGATCGTGCAAGCAAGGACAATGGTTTGGATGAATTGTCGTGCATGTGCTTTCATGACACACCTCTTTGCAATAAAAGTTCATTCGCCTCTGCAACCCTTGCGATCTTCTTCACCGACTTTCGATCTGGAATCAGGCATTCCAATACAAGGAATATGAGCGCAAACCCAGCGGGCCACTGAAATCTTGGAATCGATCGCTGAATAGTCGAAGTCTCAAATTCACCGCGTTCCAGATCAGAAAACGATCGCTGGAGAATGTCGCCGAGGTCGACTTGTGCAGTGCCAGCTGGAACAAATAATCCGCCTCCACTTTGAGCGATATCACGAAGAGTGTTGGCATCCATCTTCGACCATACTTCTTGTCCATCGTGAACCATCCATGTTCGGTCTCCGTCATTCTCAACTGGGATGCGACCGCCGTCGCGAGAGTCGCCGATTCCTACGGTCACAATTCGAATTCCTTGTTTCTCGAAGATTTCCTTCGCGGCGGCGATGGGATCGCTCCCCATGTCCTCGCCATCAGTCAGAATGACAATTGCGCGACCAGCAGTCGCATCACTCGAAAAACTTTCTGCTGCAACTCGAATCGCATCGCCGAGCATCGATCCTCCGCGAACTGCATCCTTTGGGCGAAGATCGTCCACGCTAGTCATAAAAGCTCCATAATTCAGAGTCAATGGAGTACGCATTGCAGCAACTCCAGCAAAGTCAACAAGACCAACTCGATCGCCTGCCATCTGCCGAAGTGCATCATCAATAAATACTTTTGCTCTGCTAAGTCGATTTGGAGTCGCGTCTTCGGCAAGCATCGAACGACTCACGTCAACGACAAACATTACGTCTGCACCGCGTCGCTTGATTTCTTCGCTTTCAGTTCCCCATCGTGGATCGATCATTGCAGCAACGACAGCAATCATCGCAAAAAGAATCAGCACGAAACGCAGAGCAGGGCGCCAGATCGAAAACTCTGGAGCAATCTTCGAGAGCAAATTTGCGTCAATCATCGTGCGCAGCGCGCGTCTGCGCCAAGCGACAGCCATCGAACCGATGATTGCCAGTGCTGCTACGAGCCACATCCAATTTAATGCTGAAAGATTGTTGTATTCGATTTCCATTAGGTTCTCAGTTCACGCTGCGAAAACGAGTTGTTGCCAAGAGAAGTTCAGCACACAGCAGCAATAAGACGCCACCGAGGAGTGGGGGAAAGCCAAATCCTGCAAATCGAAATGACTGAACAGCAAGGTCGGTGTAATGCATCGATTGTCGTTGTTCGGTCTTTGTCTTTTCCAACTTGTCAATTTGGTCATAGATCGCTTGAAGCGTGCTTGTATCGGTCGCGCGAAAATATTCGCCACCGGTTCGCTTTGCCAAGTCTTTCAAAAGCACCTCGTCGATTGTTACAGGCACATTACGAATTATTTGCTGCCCAAATGGGTCAGTCCCAACTGGAAATGGAGCGTTTCCTCGCGTGCCAACACCAATGGCATAGATCTTGATTCCATATGTTGCCGCGAGATCGGCCGCGACGCGCGGATCAATATCGCCAGCATTATTCTCGCCATCAGTCAACAGAATGATTGCCGCACTTTGGATTGGTTGTCGGCCCTTTTCAATTGGTGCGTTTTTCATCGCATCCCGGAGTCTCTCGACACCCAGCGCAACTGCTTCGCCAATCGCCGTTCCATCTTCTGATTGTTCCTTTGCGGGTTGAATCTTGTTCAGAACATCAACGACATATCCATGATCGAGTGTCAATGGAGACAAACTGTCCGCATATCGAGCAAAGGTGATTAGACCAACCAGATCATCTGATCGTCCTTGCAATCCTTGGCCACCTTGGATGAATGCACCGCCCACACTTTTCACGGCGACAAGACGATCGACTTGCTTTCCATCTAGTTGGAAATCCAAAGCTCGCATCGAACCCGAACGATCAACTAGGAATTGCAATGCGGCACCTTCGACGAATACTTTTGTTTGTTGATTGGCGATGACTGGTCGAGCAAGGCAGATCGCTAAGAGAATGATTGCGAATCCCCGCAGAAGAGGAACAATCCAGCGCATTCGCAGCGCCATCGAAGGACCTGCTGCAGAAAGCAGCGCCTGCGATGAATAGCCGATTCGAACTCGGCGCCGAGGGGAGAGAAAACGCCATGCAGCGATTGGCGCAAGAAGTGCCAAAGGCAGAAACCATGAAGCAAGCAATTGAAAGGACGTCATTACTTGACCTCCATTTTTTCTGGTGTCGTGTTTGCCGCGGAGGTCGTCTCTCTGACGAAGCCTCGTGCTGCATCTAGGCCATGAATGCAATCGTTGTTCTCTGGTCTATGAGCAGCGAACTTGACCATATCCGCAGCCCGCAGGAAATCTTTTAGTAGATGGCGATGTTCAGCGCCAATAAATGGATGCTGGCTTGCTTGGGCAAGAAATTCCTTTGTGGTCTGCTCTG
>JBEELA010000214.1:0-5565 GCA_041168365.1 Planctomycetota bacterium | reverse complement strand
CGTTGCATCATCAACACCTCGAAGAACTGGGCAGGATTGATAGAACGCGTTGAAAGTATTTGCGAGTTCATAAATGAACGCCGCAATTCGATTGGGAGCAAGTTGTGCGGCAGCATCTTCGATTGCGTTTGGATATCGCAGGAGATTGAATGCGAGCGCACGTTCTTCTGGCGCACCGATGATGATTGGACTCGTCGCTCCATTCGTGCCTGCTTTGGCAAGAATCCCGGAAATTCTTGCGTGCGCATATTGCGCATATGGGCCAGTATCACCTTCGAAAGAGACCATTCTGTCGAGATCGAAGACATAGTCGCGGCCTACATCGCAGGACAAATCGGCATATTTGATCGCCGCAATTCCAACCGCTTCGCCGATCGCATCCAGTTCTGCGCCCGACATTCCAGAGGTCGGCGCGTCAGGAACCGCCGCTCGAGATCGCACTTCGCGTCGACCGCGTGCGACGGCTTCGTCAAGCAACGCTTTAAGCGTGAAGTTTTCGCCACTGCGTGTTTTCAATGGTCGTTTGTCAGCGCCGAGAACTGCGCCGAAAGGAACATGGACCAGTGAAGCTTGAGAATCATCTGATCGCTTTGTCCAGCCGATCAATCGAACTGCATCAAAGACATCTCGGAAGTGGTCGCGTTGGCGCGCATCGACGCAGTACACGACAAGCTCCGCACCAAGATCTTGAATGCGATATCTCGCCGCGGCGAGATCGGTTGTTGCATAGAGCGAGGTGCCATCAGACTTTTGGATCAAGAGGGGCCGTTCACGATCAGTAAAGCGAACAACCAATGCGCCATCATCCCGCACCGCAAGATTCGCATTCACGAATGCATCGACAGTAGGAGCAAGCCGATCACGAAAGAAACTCTCTCCACGATTATGCTCGGGCTTCAGGTCAACTCGCAGAATTTGCGCTGTTTCATAGACCTCTCGCATCGTGACATCGATCAATTTCTGCCAGTCCGCCACAATTGCAGTGTCGCCAGATTGCAATCGTCGAAGCGTGTCGTGCGCATCACTCAGTGCGGCGGATGCTCCATCGTGTTGCGCTTCCAACTCTGCGATGCGATGCGGTCCAACGTGCGTTGCACGCGCGGCGGCAAGTCCTGCTTCATCATCACGTCCCTGCATCTGTGCATTTCGGTATGCAGTATTCAGATCATCAAGCGTTACGCCATTGATATCAGTCTTCGCTCTTCGCAGTGCAGCAAGAGTCATCGCAATTGGCAATCCCCAATCGCCTAAATGATTCTGTCGAAAAACTTTCCATCCAAGTCGTTCATAGAGACGTGAAATCGTGTCGCCGATGATTGTCGCTCGTAAATGTCCAACATGCATTTGCTTGGCGACATTCACTCCGCAGAGATCGACTGCAACTGAATGCGTACCTTGTGCATCGGAGACTCCAAGCGACGGAATGTCCATCGCGGTCAATGCCGCAGCGATGAACTCTGGTTTCAGTCGAATGTTGACAAACCCAGGTCCTGCAATTTCCATTGGTTCGCACAGATCACGCATTGATTGCGGAAGTTGATCCACAACCAACTGCGCAACTTCGCGAGGATTCTTGCCAAGAGTTGTGGCCAGAGACTTGGCAAGCCCCATTGCAAAATTGGCTTGAAAATCGCCGAATTTGGGATTCGCCGCGACTTTGATCGATGGATCAGTCGCAGCGGCACTTTCTCCCATCGCGGCAAACAGCGCTTCGCGAAAGCCCGCTTCGATGCGGTTGGCAAGATCGTTGGTTCTGGGAGTTCGTGCGGAGTTCTGTGACATGAAGAGTAGGGATCGTAGAGATTTATCCGCCGAGCACGGAAGAGGATCTGCGATAAAGCATTTCCATCACTGGCAAGTGAACAGAGATCGCCGGCGTCCGTCGCTTTGCATTCGCCTTATCGATCGCCGCCAAGCCGGTCGTTCCGACGATAAGCATTTCAATCAATCCGTGATAATCATCGATCGAGACAAACTCACATTCGATCTTTGCTGGTCGCTTGCCAGCGAGAACACCATCGATATCGCTCATGTTGTGATAATGACCAAGCGCAAGACAGAGGCATGTGGATTCAAATCCATACGCTGCGAATGCCGTCGCTTCGCATCCTCCGCCTGCCATCAATTTGCGCTGCCACTTAAATCCAGCGCGCTTCTTTCTGTGTGCGGTGAAGAGGAAAGAAAGTTCATTCGTCAGGGTTGGACTGAAGACGCTCATTCGATCGCCAACACGCAAGATCGGGCCAGCGCCGATTGGAGAATCGTGAGGGAAACTGCGGGAGTTTTCGAGGCAAATCAAGCGCGCGTTGCGCGGAATGAACTTCGTCTTTGCTGCGTGAATAGCCCCGATGAATCCAACTTCCTCCGCGACTGTAAAAAGAAGTCCCACATTCACCGCAGCTTTGTTCTTCATCAGTCGATCAAATGCAGCGCATGCAGCTGCGACCGCCGCAAGATCGTCGCATGCATTTGTCTCGATGACGCGGACTTCAGTTGGCTCTCCGCTTGGCATTGGTGTACCGACGGCACGCGTCACGATGCGCGGCGCAGGCAGAAGCCAGCGCGCGATATCTCCCACGGCGATTGAATTGCTCGTTGGAGTTTGATCCAGTCGAGCAACAACACGTTTGTATGGTTGCTGCTTCGCATCAAGGGTGATGATCGTCGCAGGAAATCGCGAGCCCGAATAATCGATGACTTCGATTCGTGCTCCAACAAAATATGGATCGTTCACGCCCCCGCGGAATTCGATTGTCAGATTTCTTCGCGACGCGGCAGGACCTTTGATTGATGGAGGGACGAGAACTACAAATGCAGGATGATCAAGATGCGCGGTGATCAGAATTGGACGCGCAGAACGCGAACGATCTTTTCGGCGAATGAGAAAGTTGCCGGCATCATCCCGCTGTATGTCCAGTTTCGATCGGCGAGGCGCAAGCCAACCATCGATCCAAGCCATAACGCGCTCTTCATGCCCAGCAGCAGTGGGAGTGCTCGTCAATTCGAGCAGCCACAATTCATCGCGGCGGGCTGCAAGATCGACCTTGCTTTTTGCGGCGGGAGATTTTTTCACGGTGGAATTTGATTGAAGGCGCACGCTTGTCATACGGGAAGGATAAAGTGAACCGCTCATGAACACCTTCTCTCCCATTCCTGAAATCCTTGAAGAACTCCGCGCGGGGCGGATCATCGTTCTGGTGGATGACGAACAGCGAGAAAACGAGGGTGATTTGGTTTGCGCTGCGCAAGCGATCACTCCAGAGACTGTCAATTTTCTCAATCGCGTTGCCGGTGGATATCTCTGTGTCTCGCTTGATGGCGAAACGTGCGATCGGCTCGCTCTGCACCCGCAAGCTGGATCAAATTCCAGTTTGCGTGGTACTGCGTTCACGGTTTCGGTGGATGGTCATCCTCGACATGGAGTGGGAACTGGTATCAGCGCGCGCGATCGAGCGACAACGATTCGAATGATCGCAGATCCAAAGAGTCGCCCCGACGATTTCGTGCGGCCTGGTCATATCAATCCTCTGCGCGCTCGCGAAGGCGGAGTCTTAGTGCGAACAGGACAGACCGAAGGATCGGTCGATCTTTGCCGCTTGGCTGGATTGCTTCCTGCGGCGTGCATCATCGAAGTCGTTCGCGAAGATGGCGAGATGGCACGCATGGACGATCTAAAAACTCTGTGCGAAAAACATGCGCTCAAGATTTGTTCGGTGGAGCAGATCATCGAACATCGTTTGCGCGGCGAGACGCTTGTCAAACGAATCGCACCTGTCAGTGGAGTTCTTGTGGAAACTCCAGAAGGTCCATTCACACTTTATGCTTGGCATAGTTCGCTCGACCCTCAGCCTCATTTGGCCCTCTGTCTTGGCGGAGTTGGCGTTCTCGAAAGTGACGGTCGGCCAAGTGCGCACGAAGATGCAGTCTTGGTTCGCATGCATCGCAGAGATATTCTTGGCGATATTTTCGCGGCAACGCGTGAGCCTGGTAAGCGTTGCGGTCAAGAGACTGTGCGCGCATCGCTGCGTGCGATTCGCAAAGCAAAGAAGGGTGCGCTTGTTTATTTGCGAACGGAAAGCGAAGGAGATGAATTGACCGATCTCATTCATCAAGTGCGCCGCAGTGGTGGAGATGATGTAAATGCTCCTGATCTCACTCGGCTCGGTGGTATTGGTGCGCGCGCTCAGCCCATGGATCAGCGAGAATTCGGCATCGGGGGACAGATTCTGCGCGACTTGGGTTTACGCCGTCTGCGCGTGTTGAGTGATCATCCAAAGGCGATGCCTGGCTTGCATGGTTTCGGCCTCGAGATTGTGGAGCAAGTTCCAATTCAATGACTGCCACACTTCGATGATGTCACTATTCCTTCTATATATAAGCGGCGCTTCAATGTTTGGCTTGCTTGCTTGCCAAAGCGTTCCACCTGCAAGTCGCAATGCGAACGAGAGCGTGGTCTCGCCTGTGCAAACTCCCGCACCAGTTCCCGCACCAACCAAAGACGAGGCAACGGTCGAGATACTTCTGAATGCAATGGAAGAGCAGGGGCGCACGATGAAGGATTTCACTGCGAGCGCGACGATGGAAAAATTTGAAGCGCTGACTGACGAGCGCGAAGTTCGGCGCGGTCGAGTTGTTGTTCTGGGTCCTTCTGGAAAGGATCGGGAAATCGGAATCGTCTTCGACGAATTGATCGACAGCACTGGTCGCGGATCGACCGATGCGCGCAGATTTGTTTTTCGCGGTGGATGGATGTCGGAATTTGATCCAACGAAAAAGCAGGCGATTCGTCGTCAACTCGCTCCCGAAGGCGAGTCGTTCGATCCACTTCGAGTTGGAGAAGGTCCGTTTCCTGTTCCGCTCGGTCAGCCAAAGAAAGATGTCGTCCGCGAGTTTATTGTGAGCATGGGAACGCTTCCAGATGCGGCATTTTTCCGTTCACTTGCAAAAGTTCCTCCCGAAGCAGGATCAGTGGGCGCAGCAGGAGTAGCAGTAAGCGCGACTGAGAGCCCTCTCGTGATTCTGCGTTTGGTCCCGCGAGTCGGTACAAAGATGGCGCGTGATACTGCGGCTATGACGATCATTCTCGATCGAACATCGCTGATTCCGCGTGGCGTTGAAGTTGAAGCAGTCAACGGCGATAAGACGCGCGTTTTATTGCGAGATGGCCGATTGAATGTTGGACTTGATGATGCGGCCCGT
Organism: Planctomycetota bacterium; assembly: GCA_041168365.1. Classification (GTDB taxonomy): domain Bacteria; phylum Planctomycetota; class Phycisphaerae; order Phycisphaerales; family SM1A02; genus F1-60-MAGs104. The sequence continues at coordinate 366 of JBEELA010000214.1, read as the reverse complement.
GCAATACTCTCGCCTCCATCAACGGATGGTTGGAAAATTGATACGCGTCCACTAAATCCTTGAACTTGCTGAAGTTGAGGTGAATTGAAGAAACTCGGGATACGCTTTATGAGAACAATGCGAAAGATGAAACATTTCCTCGCCACGTTGTCGCTGCGCAGCGCTCTTGCTGTTGGAGTGATGACAGTTTGCGCCATCGTTGCTTCGTCAGATGCTCGACAAGGTTCGCCTGTGCCCAAGACTGCGACGCTTGCACCAGCAGCGCAGACTTCGATCGATGCGCAATGGCGAAACGATGAAGATCGCGCGAATACGCGCGTCCGTCACGGTCAGTGGACGGCGGAAGATCTCGCAGATCCCGCGCGT
>JBEELA010000213.1:0-6425 GCA_041168365.1 Planctomycetota bacterium | reverse complement strand
GTGAAAAGTAGTTCCATTTTTGCATGCGACTCGAATCTCACTTCGTGTCTGCTTATTGGTGGATTCGCCTTGGACGAAAGAACATGTTTGGCCGATGATTTCACTTGATGAAAATCCCGTCATTTCAGAAAATCCAAGGTTCGAATAGGTAATCAACATCTTGTTGTCAGCAATCAAGATGCCATACGGAACTCTTTTGAGGCTAATCACTTGGCCATCGACGGCTTTATAGATAGGTAAATCAAAGTGGTTAAAAACAGAAGGGTGTGGTCGATTCATGAATCCCTCGTTTAAACAAACGCACAAACCAGTCTAGCGCACTCGAAAAATAATTTTCCATGAATCACTTTTAATATGAATTTATTTTGTAATTCATGCGAGTTGATATGCTTTCTGTTTCATGTCCACAGAGCACAAAACATCTCAGTTCAATTCTGGAAATAACAAATCTGGAAAAAGTGCGATCGCAACAAAAACAATTCTGCGCAGACTGCTTGTCTTAATCTGCGCGATCGGACTTGGATGGGTTTCCTGGTCCATGCTTGACCGCATCCTTGTGGATCGAAGCCCAATCATCGTTGGCATTCTGCATTCGCAAAGTGGTCCAATGGCAGTCAGCGAACAGACAATGATTGACGCTGAAATTCTTGCTCTCGAAGAGATCAATGCTGCAGGCGGTTTGCTGGGTCGGCCTGTTGAATGGGTCATTGCAGATGGCGCATCCGACTGGCCGAAGTTTGCTCAACAGGCGGAGAATCTCATTCAGGAAAAGAAGGTGTGTGTCATCTTTGGATGTTGGACGAGCGCAAGTCGAAAGAGCGTTCTTCCAATCATCGAAACCAACGACCATCTGCTGGTCTATCCAATGGCATATGAAGGTCTCGAGCAATCACCCAACATTATCTACACCGGCGCCGCACCAAATCAACAAATCACACCCGCAGTGCAGTGGTGTCACGACAAACTTTCGGCTCGAAGATTTTTCCTTGTTGGATCGGATTACATCTGGCCGCACTGTGTCAATGCGATCATCAATGATCAACTGATTGGGCTTGGAGATGAACTTGTCGCAGAAAAGTATGTTCCATTTGGGAGCACGAACGTCGATGATATTGTCAAGCAGATCATCGCGACGAAGCCGGATGTTGTACTGAGCACTGTTGTTGGAGATTCTGCAATCGCGTTTGCGAAGAAACTTCGTGAAGCCGGTGTTCGCCCTGACAAGACACCAGTCCTGACATTCGCCATCGGCGAGAGCGAGCTGCGAACTATGTCGAGCGAAGACATCGCAGGGAATTATGCGTCGTGGACTTATTTTCAGAGCATTAACCGACCCGAGAACCTGAAATTCGTGCAAGCGTTCAAGTCACGATTTGGGGACGAACAATCACTTTCTGGAGTGACAGAGGCGGGGTACAACAGCGTCAAACTTTGGGCTCAAGCCGTGCAAGAAGCTGGCACAGATGATGTCGGCCAAGTGCGGCAATCAATGCGCCACCAAAGTTTCAACGCCCCAGGAGGAATTGTCGCCATCGATCCAGAGACACAACATGCCTGGCTATCGGTTTGTATTGGGCGTATTCGCACTGACGGTCAGTTCGATATCGTTTGGACGAGCAAGACTCCCGTGCGACCAGTTCCTTTCCCAATTTCTCGGACACCCGCTGCATGGAAAAAATTCGTACAGGATCTGTATACGAACTGGGGTGGGAAATGGGCTGCACCTGTCGGCGCAACGAATTCGACCGTTATTGAAAATTCAAAGGCAAAGCCGCAATGAGTGAAATGACATCTGCCAATTTGAAGCCAACCAAATTTGGACTGCACCGTTCAATTGCGGGTCGTTTGTTGATTTGGTTCTTGCTGATTTCTCTCGTCCCGTGTGCGGTGATCACAACACTGACAGTGCGCAGTGCAAGTCACGCTCTCGAAGATTCTGTCCATGACAAGTTGTCGCAGATCGCAGCATCCAAAGCCGTCGAGTTAGAAAATTACTGTCGAGAGCGGCTGGCAGACATCACACTGCTTGCACATGATCCGGATTTTATCAATGCTGCAAGCAAATTCACTTCTACTCAAGCGCAGTTGAGTGTGTCACAAACGGATCGTTTTCTGGCTGAAGCCGCAGAATCAGCTGGCTTTTTAGAGATGTTCGTTATTGACCCAAAGGGAAAGATTCTGTTTTCGGCAAACCCCAACTTCACAAATGAAGATTCAATTCTCAATGGCGCACTTGCATCAACCGAACTTGCTGCAGGATTTGAAAGATCGCGCACTCTGCTGCAATCAGAACTTTCTGGGTTTCAAATGTATTCTTCCAATCCACATCCACTGGCATTTTTGACCTGCCCGATTTTGAAAGAAGGGCAAGTGATCGCCGTTCTTGCTGGAGGCATCGGACCGGAGCGCGTTTGGCGCATTCTTGCAGACATGAGTGGTCTTGGAAATACAGGAGAAATTGTCGTCGGCGAGCGCATCGGAGATGAAGTGCTTGTGACCGCACCGCTGCGAAGCGACCCAAATTCGGCATTCCGGCGCAAGTTATCACTTCTAAATAAGTCGTCAAAGGGCTATCAGCAAGGGGCGACACAGATGGCTGCATCCGGAAATCGAGGCTATGGAATCGTTACGGACTATCGAGGAATCGAAGTTGCTGCTTCATGGTGCTATCTGCCGAGTTTCCGCTGGGGAATGAATGTGAAACAAGATGCAAGTGAAGCCTTTGCGCTCTTGTATTTTCAACGCAATGCGATCATCGGACTTTCAATTGCAATCATTGTTTGCGTGACAATCACCGCCCTTTTGGTGGCACGAAGTATCTCCAATCCCATCAGAACAGCATCCAGAGTTGCGCGGCAAGTTGCATCTGGCGACTTGCGTGCCAATGTTGGGTTGACATCCAATGATGAAACAGGCGCGCTGTTGGTTGCAATCCAAACGATGACCAACGATCTGCGCGGACTGATCGGGCGGATCCAAGTTTCGTCGGTCACTTTGAATGGAACTGCGACGGTCATTCAAACCACCAGCAATAATCAGCAGCAGATTGTTGCTGAATATGGCTCGGCAACCAATGAAGCGGTTGCAGCAGTGAAAGAGATCACCGGAACGAGCCATGAACTTTCAAAGACGATGACCGAAGTCAATGCGTTGGCTTCGAGCACTGGCATCAAAGCTGCTGAGGGACGTACTGATTTGCAAGGTATGGATTCCACGATGCGCACTTTGGAAACAAGCACCGCTTCAATCGGCACAAAGTTGACGACGATCAGCGAGAAAGCATCAAATATCAATATGGTCATCACGACGATGGTGAAGGTCGCAGATCAAACCAACATCCTTTCGATTAACGCTGCAATCGAAGCAGAAAAGGCCGGTGATTATGGTCTTGGATTCCTGGTTGTCGCCCGCGAAATTTCCCGACTTGCAGACCAAACTGCGCATGCATCGCTTGACATCGAACGAATGGTCAAGGAAATGCAAAGTAGTGTTACATCGGGCGTCAAAGAAATGAAGATCTTTACAGAACAAGTACAAGGTGGAGTTCGGGAAATTGGAACGCTCTCTGAAAAACTTGGAGAGATCATTTCGGCCGTCGAAGGAATCACTGGTCGCTTTGGATTGGTGACCGAAGGAATGTATGCGCAGTCACAGGGTGCAGAGCAGATTCGAGATGCGATGGTGCGCTTGGTAGATGGCGCCGCCCGAACGGCTGAGTCGCTGGATGATTCCAATCGAGCCACTGTTGAATTGCGTGGCGCAGTCGCCGATTTGAAAGAAGAAGTTTCGCGCTTTACAACTTGAAGTTGCCGCGTCCCCGACCTGCTTGATTGGACCAAGAGTTCTCAGAGTGATAGATCCAACAATCAATGCACCTGCGAACACAACCAGACATCAACTGCTTGAATTTTTTCGTGATCCCGTTTGGCTTTTCACCTTGATCATTGTCATCATTGCAGCGATGAGCGTGCGCGGAACGATCCTTTTTCGCACTGCTTTCCCAGCTGGAATGGATGCGGGTTACTACCCCGTGCAAGCACGCGCTCTGCTGGAACATGGACAATTGGAATGGACCGATGTTCCGCTGATATTTGCCCTCGATGCAGCACTTGCGAAGTGTGCGATGGTGGTTGCAGGTTGGGATATAGATAGCGCAACTCTGTGGGCATCTCGCGTCGTTGATACTGCAGCAGAACCATTTGCAGCGATTGCGATTTTCTTCGCTGCTTGGATTTTCAGCCGTGGAGCACGCAAGGCGATTCTTGGTGCGATCGCAGCGACGTCGATCGCAATCTGCAGTCCCCCGCTGATTCGCATGATTGGCGACTTCGAAAAGCAGTCGCTTGCGATGATGTTTATGTGCGCAACATTCTTTGCGACATGGTGGGCGCTTCGAAATTGCGGCGCATCAAGGCACCAGACTTGGCGCTGGATCATCGCTGTTGGATTCTTGGCATTGACTGCACTTTCGCATGCAGGAACATTTGCTGCGACAGCGCTTGGAGTTGGAATCCTGTTTGCAATATGGGCAATGCGTGGAGGGATAGCTCGTGGTCGCGGACTTCGAGTGATTGGATGCTTTTTACTTGCATCAATTGTGACATTCGCTGCTGTGTGGTGGCTCGCGCCAAGAAAAGCAACTGCGATTATGGATGCTCCTGCAAAACTTTTTGCTGGTGGCGATCGCGGGCCTGGTGGAGAACGCGGACCGGGTGGACCTGGCGGAATTCCAAGCGAAATCGTGTTGAATCTGCAATCGTGGATGATCGTGCTCGCAGTGGGAAGTGCAATCTTGTTTTTCGCAACAAGATCGCTTCGGCGAGTCGGCGAAAGTCTTCGAACACAAGCGCGCGCAGACGAAGCATTCGCATTCGCGATGTTTTTTACAGCTCTCGCGCTGTGCTGCCCTTGGGTGACCGGCGAATATCGCATGCGACTGGCTTTAATGGTTCCAATTCCATTATCACTTGTTGTCGCATTCGTACTGACTCGCAAATCACAAGAAATTGAAAAGCCTCGTATGGCATTCATCGGCATGATCACCAGCGCGGTCATCTCTGTTGCAATGTGCGTTGCAGTTGTGACTCCTGTCATTCGCGATATCGGTGCGCCAGGCATGGTGCAGATCGACGAAGCAGGGATCAATCAATTACGTACGTGGCGTACAGAACTTGGAAGCGATCAACGCACGATCATCGTCGCTCGGCATGGTTTGGAATTCTGGGCAGGCTTTGCAATGGGAACGAAGTCGCGGCAAACAACTTTGCGTGAATCAGACTTCGATACATACGATCATCTCTATTTATTGATGGAACAAGGTGGACGAGGTGGGCCTGGTGGGCGAGGCGGGCCGGGTGGGCGTGGAGGAATGCGAGATGATCGTGGACCGCCACAACAAATGGGTGGAAACACAGGTCGCCCAGACAGTCGAAGACAACGAGAATTCCGGGAGGAAATCCAATTCGATGATCAACGCACCGGCGGGCTCGGACCTATGAACGGACCCATGAACGGACCTATGAACGGACCCATGCGAGGTATGCGTGTCCCGCAAGGTGCAACCATCATTCGAAAGTCCGATCGATTCACGCTGTGGGAAGTGCCGAAGTCCGCTCGCGAGTCATACGTCGATCAAGAGTGATTACAGAGCGCGTGGATCACTGCCTTCCTGCTCTTTGTATTTATCACACTCTTTCCAATCTTTGGCGGCATGATTGTCACAAACGACGATCTTAAATTGGCGAGCACAACCGTCCAACCGCACAATCATCTTCTGCCAACGAGTATCTCTACAAACGGCGCGAATCCGTCGTCGTATTCGCTTGGCTCGAGGGTGACTGCGAACCCAAGCGACTCGAGATGCTTTGCCGACGCATCTAAATAGGGATGACGCCGCGGCGGAGCCTGCATGGAGTGCGTTGGAGTCATCCGCAGTTCGTGTCTCGTCACTCGCGCCAGTTCCGAAATGCCTTTGCAGTGGAAATCCAAATCAAACATATTGCCTTGCATCATGCCGCCATCTTCGACGGACGAATAGCAAAAAAGAAAGTGACTTGAAAGTACGAGGTCGAATTGTCGATCTCCAAAGGGCAAGTTGGGCAGAGATGCATCGATGTATCGCGTCCCCTTTCCACTGAGATAGTCCTTGGAAAAACTTTCCAGCGCGTCATATTTATCTCTGCGAAACTTTTCCATATCGCGAATATCAAAGTTGCCAGGGGTTTGTTCGATCTGCGCGAAACATTCGTCGATGTGTTCCTTGCCATTCTTCTGAAGTTGCTCGAGTGACATTGCATACATCGGATCGCAACCGATCACATCCAAACCGTGCTTGGATCCCTCTGCAACGAACGAATCTGGCCCACTTGGGCAGTCAAGAATCGATCGACCACGCAGCGAAGATTCATCAAGCGAAAACATCGCGA
>JBEELA010000212.1:0-9359 GCA_041168365.1 Planctomycetota bacterium | reverse complement strand
TGTCAACAGCAAAAAGGACTCCAAGGCTCGCGGTTCCGTGCTCTGTATCCGTGGCATACAAGTTTTGTTCGCCTTGGGGAGCGTTGGAGACAATTGGTGTCTGGCCAGATTCCAAATTGATTTTCGATGGGGTACCTAGGCCATCAGGGCAGAGGTCTTCGTGGTCTACAAGTGCGCTTGGTTCAATCAACGCGACTTTTATATTTTTCAGAACGTTAAGTCCATTTCCGCCATTGACGAGCTGGAGAAAAGATGTGAATCGGGCGATATCGAGTCCGCCAGCACGAAATCCGGTGACTCGCTGGAAGGTGTCGAAGGCTGGTTTTGGTGCTGGTCCACCCGGTGCAGAAGTTGGTGGGATTTGTCTGTCGAATGTTGTGTACAAAGCGAGTGGTGCGCTTCCAGTTGCCGCAATTCCGCCGGCCACAGGGACCGGCGCGGTCAGTGGCATAGGAATGAGGTCGCTCACCAAGAGCATTCGTGGGTCGTAGAGAGGTGAAACCACTTGGGAGTTTGGGAAAAAAGGATTCCCACCGGTAGATGGTGTTGGTGGCGCATTACTTTGGAAATTTGTTGTTTCGTAGCAACTCGTTTGTCCAAATGCCCATTGAGCACAAATTTGATCCCATTCGAGTGTGCAGCATGAAGTGTCAATAAAGCAGATTTCTGAACAACAAGCCGAAGTAGCGGAACCAACAAGTGGGTGAGATAAAAAAGGTGATGATTGCAGGACAATGGACGCCTGAATGGGGCTCCACTCAGGCCAATTTCCTGGCGGGGGAGGCTGAACTGTTGAGAGGCAAGTGTCATATTGGCCGCTTGCTCCGCTCCACTGTGAATTTCCGATGAGCATGGCGTAAGAGGCGCAGACTTCATCCCAGATCAAAGCACATCCTGGTCGAATTGAGTTGACTGTGGTACAGACGCCTGTGTCGGCGCAATATCCAACACTCAGAGGTACTTCAGGAGGAACTGCTACACCAAGAGTTCCGCCTTGCGGTGTTGCCGGAGCTGCAACAATGTCAACATGGGGAAAGTCGCATCCTGCACTTAAGCAATCATCCCCTTGTCCACACGCATCGCAATAGTTAACTTTTATAGGGTCGCCACCAGCAACCTTTATTTTCTTCTCAATTTCAACCCAAAGCACATCTGGGAGCATCAAGAATTCTCGGGCTGCTGAAACGAGTTGACTCGGTTCAATTCCTTCGATGTACATCATGCCCGCAAGATCAATTGCCGGCTTTCGTGTCTTGAGCTGCGTCTGAGAGCGCAGTTCATCGAGGATTCGAGGGTCGAGATCAATGGCTTGTCGAATCGTTGCTCCGTACTTGGTGATCAAAGCACTGACAGGCAGGGCATCGTTTCCTTTTGCGCTGAATAAATCAGTTCCGGCAGTCCTATTCGCTCGCATTTCGACTTCAGACTGAAACTGCACGACTATCTTTCCGGTCGCAATAGAGGCGCCAGTCTTCGGATTGATAGGCATAACGAGGCTCTTTGGATCACTTTTTGGCTTAGGGGCACTTTGAACTCCCGCAGCAGCCGTATTCGCGCTCTTTTGTAAGTCACCCTTGCTTGAGACCTTGCTTGAGACGCTCTGCGTTCGATCAGCAACAACAACAGAATTAGCCAAGAAAAAGAGCCCAATCGACAGGGAAATAATTGTGAAGAAGCGCATTGTTTAAGTCAAACTCCTGTGAGTTGTTTCGGATTTAAAACTTTAAAAAGGACTAGTCCAAGATTCTTTTATTGCTGAACATTGATAATACGAGAAGAGTTCTAGATTTGATTGTAAAAGTAAGGAATTATTTGGCACTTTGGACGTGATTTATGATTCTGTGCCCAATGTCCTTACGGAAGAACGCCCCTGGGAAAGTGGTCTGACTCGCAGCGAGCGTTGCAAGGCGTGTTGCTTCGGCCAAAGATTCGCCCAAGGCTGTTGGCCCCACAACTCTTCCCCCGTTTGTAACGATTTTTCCCATCTTTTCGGCCTTGGTTCCAGAGTGAAACATCAGTGCGCCTTTCGGGGTGGAACTCGCCTTTGGAAGAGGTAGTAGCCCAGTTATTGGCAAACCCTTACGGACCTCACCAGGATACCCCTCGCTGCAGACCACCACGCAGCAAGCCGTGCGGGGGTCGAAGCTGAATTCCGCATCAGCGAGTCGGCCAGTCGCGGTCAGCCAAAGAGTCTTCAATAAGTCACCTTGAAAGCGAGCCATGAGAACTTGAGTCTCAGGATCACCAAATCGGCAGTTGAATTCGAGGACCTTTGGACCCGCATGCGTGAGCATCAAGCCTGCGAAGAGCACGCCTCGAAATTCGATTCCCTGTCGGCGAAGTCCATCTACCGCTGGGACGAAAACATCGCGTGCAATGGCTTGAAGATCAGCGTCGCTCAAGAGAGGCGTTGGGCAGAACGCGCCCATTCCCCCAGTATTTGGACCTGTGTCTCCTTCGCCAACTTGTTTGTGATCTTGGCACGTATCGAGCACTGTGATTGTGCGACCGTCAACGAGTGCGAGCACAGAAACTTCTTGGCCTTCAAGTCTTTCCTCGATGACGACTGAATTTCCAGCGTCACCAAATTCTTTTGATTCCATACATTTTCGAACCGCTGCGATTGCTTCGTGTTTGTCTTTGCAGACTGTCACACCTTTGCCTGCACACAAGCCAGTCGCTTTCACCACGCAGGGTTCGTCTCGTTCAGTGACATAAGCAAGTGCTGCTCCGAGTGTCGTGCAAACGCGACCTTCTGGAGTAGGAATTGATGTTTGGCGCATGATGGTTTTTGCATACGCCTTGTCCCATTCCAATCGCGCAGCAGCTTTTGTGGGGCCGAAGATTGGTCTTTCTGGATTCTCGAGCGCATCAACCATTCCTTCGGCGAGCGGACCTTCTGGTCCAATGATGATGAACCCAATGTTTTCTTGTGCGAGCCATCGTTCGAGGTAATACTTTCGCTTGAGAGAAAATTCTTCTGGGCAAGCGGTGCCCAATGCAAGCAATCCAGCATTCGCATTCGAATCGACCCAAAGTTTCCCAAGATGTTTCGATTGTGAAAGTCGCCATGCAATTGCATGTTCGCGCCCTCCAGCACCGACGAGGAGGACGTTTACTTTTTCTGGCAATGGAAGTGATGACATAGTGGTTGGCTGCAATTTTCTCTTAAACGGAATGCGTAACGTATTTGCGGAAAACGAGGAAGCGGCGAGTGTAACGAGCAACGGTGGGAGTACAGTCTGCTAAACTTCTAAATCCTATGTGTATGAACCTTCTATCTCCTTTCAGTCGTCATGCGATACTTGGTTTTGCTTTGGGTTTCGCTCTCGTCTCTGCCCCAACTGCCCAAGCCGAGGATTCAGCAGTTGTTGCGCTCTTAAATAAATCGCTGAAGGATATTGCCAAAAATGATCGAAGCGCGACACTCATCTTCACCGCCTATCTGAAGATGACACCGCCGCCGATGGAAATTGGAGAAGACTTCAACCAATCAACAGTTTGGAACAAGATGGAGCGTTGGAGTGAAGTTTCTAAGTGGGCTCAAGCAAATTCGGCAATGGGAGAGGCCTTGATTGCAGCACAGTTTGCAACTGTCTTTGGTTTGCAATATGGCACCAAAGGAGTCGATCCTGCATGGGTGAAAGCTGGAGTGACGATTTCGTTTGGTGATGGGATAAACGATGGGCATATGAACTGCAATTACTTTCGCGCTATTCGAACAATTGGCGCATACGCCACCGCTGAGATGTATCGCCTGGGAGAGGCGGGCAAGTTTGAAGCCGCCTTTGCAGTTGGTATTGCGTATGCGCGCATTCTGCGCCAGGTATGCGAGCAAAGTATGTTGGAAGAAAAGTTATTCGGCTTGGAAAACCTGTCAGAGAATCTTTCGATTCACCGCGATTTTATGTGGGGGAATTTGGATCGACTTCCGGTCGATGTGATGCAGAAAGTTGCGCATAAAGAATATTCATTTCTCAAGCCTGCAGACAATGAAAAACTGCGCCGATTGCAGATGCCAGAAGGGGACCAAATCGTTGCGGCGGCAGTGATCAATCGAGCGTTGAAATCAACGGGCGGAAATGTTGATCCCGAGCAATTTGCAAACGTGATCGGCGAGTATGAGTTGGCTGCCGCTCCACTGCAAACGTTTGGAACGCAAGAAATGTGGCGGCGAATTTCAACTGTTCACGGTTCGCTGGAAGCCAGTGAAGAAAAGTTGAAGAACGTGTATGACGATTGGTGGCGCCGTTGGAGATTGCGGCCAGATTCCATTATGCAGAAAACATCGACAGAGATATCCCGAACAAATCCAATTAAGTATGGGATTGTTGTGACAATGGTTCGTGACCTCGCTCGTGCCTTTGCTTGGCGAGATGCTGTGATTGCCGAGGTGAATGGCACTGTCGTGGCCGCAGGATTATGCGGGTATTACAGAGATTTTAAGAATACATGGCCTAAGAGTCCAGAGCGTGCATACGCTGTTTCCATTCCAAAGAGATTCGACTTCGATCCGTATGAGAAATCTGATGCAAAGTCAAAGATGGTTCCACATTTGAAGTATCGAGCCTTATCTGCTCGTCAAGCGATCTCAACGCCATACGGTCCCGTTTGGGCGACAGGCTGTATGTTGTGGGCTATTGGCGCAAATCATGAAGATGACAACGGTGCGACGCATTCGATGGATGGTTCGGTTGGAGACTTAGTGCTTTGGCCGCCCGTTCGGGCACTTGCCCGTCAAGAAGGACTGTTGAAATGATGAAGACCGACGGAGTCGAACGAATCTTGATCATCGGATCAGGACCAGCTGGATGGACTGCAGCGATTTATGCAGCGCGCGCGAATCTTTCGCCGCTTTGTGTGATTGGAGTTCCGCGATCCGATCCCGCGCCAGTGTTGCCAGGTGGTCAATTGATGCTGACAACTGAGGTTGAGAATTATCCTGGTTTTCCTTCGGGTGTGACTGGCCCAGAACTGATGGAGCATTTTCGCAAGCAGGCCGAAAAATTTGGCACGCGCATTTGCGAAGACGATGTCATTGAGTGCAATTTTCAGGTGCGTCCATTTGAAGTGAAACTTGCAAGTGGAAAGACATTGCGTGCGCATAGTGTCATCATTGCAACAGGAGCCGTGGCGAATTGGGTGGGCGCGCCCAACGAATTGCGCTTGGCACAAATTGGTGGCGGAGTCAGCGCCTGCGCAGTCTGTGATGGTGCGCTGCCTGTCTATCGCGGCAAAGAACTCGCGGTCATCGGCGGCGGAGATACTGCAATGGAAGAGGCGACCTATCTGACGAAATTCGCGTCGAAGGTGTATGTCATCCATCGTCGCGATTCGTTTCGGGCATCGAAAGTGATGCAAGACAGACTTCTATCGATGCCAAATGCGGTCGCGGTTTGGAATAAAAAACTGGTGAATGTCACAGGTGCCGAGCGAATTGAAGCTGTTGAACTTGAAGACACTGTGACTGGCGCGCGATCTTTGTTGCCAGTCAGTGGACTCTTTATTGCAATTGGCCATTCGCCAGCGACGGATTTCCTGCGCTCGTCTGGGATTGCTTTGGACGAGAAGGGATACATCGCGCTTTCGACTCGGTCTTGCGCAACGAATTTGGATGGCGTTTTTGCTGCGGGTGATGTCGCAGATGCGCATTATCGACAAGCGATCACTGCAGCGGGAATGGGATGTCAAGCAGCGCTCGAATCCGAGCGATGGCTTTCGGCTCAAGGCGTGCACTAATCGCAAATCTTATGCTGGAGTGAAAGTGCTTTTGACGCTGAGTTCGCGAAGTTGATCATCACTAATAGGACTTGGCGCTTCGATCATCAGATCTCCGCCAGACTGAGTCTTTGGGAATGCAATCACATCTCGAATATTGTCCGTACCGACGACATGCATTACGAGACGATCAAGTCCGAATGCAATTCCACCGTGAGGAGGTGCTCCGTGGCGAAGTGCAGAAAGCAAGAAACCAAACTTCGCTTGCGCTTCTTCATTTGTGAGGCCGATGAGATTGAAAACGCGTTGCTGTACATCCATACGGTGCATGCGGATTGAGCCTCCAGCGATTTCGCTTCCGTTGAGCACTAAGTCATAGCCTGCGGAGAGACATGCTCCGGGATCACTTTCCAAGATTCCAAATTGATCTGGATTTGGACTCGTGAATGGATGGTGAAGTGCGACCCATCGCTTGCCTTCATCGTCCCATTCGAACATTGGGAAGTCGATGACCCAGAGGAAATTCCACTTTCCTTCTGGAATGAGTTTCAAGTCGTTGGCAATTCGCAGGCGAAGTTCGCCCATCGTTTTTGTTGCAATATCCCAAGAATCTGCTGCAAATAGAACGGCGTCTCCGACTTCAAGTCCAAGTCGTGCTTTCAATTCTTCTGCAATCGGTCCGATGAACTTCGCGATTCCAGATTCGAAGCCTGCAGCGGTGTACTTCACGACTGGAACGCCGCCAGCGCGGAACGTCTTGACCCACTCGCTATAACCGTCGGTCATCTTGCGCGTGAGTTTTTCAGCGCCGCCAGGAATCTTCAAGCATTTCACGACACCAGACTTCCCTGTTGGACTGCGCTTGGCGAGTGCTTGCTGAAAGACACCGAAATCGCACTTTGCAGCAAGATCTGAAACGTCTTGGATGAAGAGATCGAATCGCGTGTCGGGTCGATCGATGCCATACTTTTCCATTGCATCGATCCAAGTGATGCGAGGCAGAGTTCCGACATCGTATGAAAAAAGTTCTGTCCAAAGACCTGCGACGAAACCACTCATCATGTCCATGATGTCGGAACGTTCGACGAAACTCATCTCTAAATCGATCTGGCTGAATTCTGCTTGGCGATCTGCGCGTGGATCTTCATCACGCAGACAGCGACAAATTTGCAGATAACGGTCGCAACCAGCAACCATCAAAATCTGCTTGAAAAGCTGTGGACTTTGCGGAAGGGCGTACCACTGACCTGGGTGAAGTCTGCTTGGAACAACGAAATCACGCGCACCTTCTGGAGTGCTCTTGATCAGTAGCGGCGTTTCGATTTCGAGAAAGCGGTGTTGCGCAAAATAATCACGCGTGAATTTGGTGATGCGCGAACGGGTCTTGAGAATGCTTTGCATGCGCGGACGGCGCAAGTCGATATAGCGATATTTCAGTCTGGTTTCTTCGTTGATTTTGTCGGCGTCATGCTCGTCTGGAAGAATGGGCGGAGCTTCTGCTTTATTGAAGATCTCGATTTCCTCTGCAACCAATTCCACTTCGCCGCTGGCAAGTTTGGGATTTGCACCACCTGTGCGAATGCGAACTGTTCCGCGAACTCCGATCACATCTTCGCGTCGCAATCCCCGAGCGCTGTCAATCAGAGCTGCAGCACTTGATTCAATTCCAAAGACCACTTGGGCGAGACCTTCTTTGTCTCGAAGATCCACAAAGAAAAGTCCTTTCCCTTGTTCTCGGTATGTATTGATCCAACCGCAGAGCGTGACAGTTTGTCCTGCATGGGATGGTCGAAGTTCGCCGCAATATTCAGTTCGTTTCAGCATGTTGAATTTCCATTTCCTTCGGGTCGGAGATGGTAGCGAGACGGCAAATCATTGCGCTGTTAGCCTTCGTCGGTGGCAGGAACTGCGCCGATCATTCTCTTCACTGCGTTCGAACCCTCTGGGGATGCGCACGCAGCTCCCGTCATTCGCGAACTTCGCCGATTGAATCCAGAGTTGCGAATTGTCGCATGGGGAGGCCGTCGCATGGAAGCCGCGGGCGCTGAAATGATGGGCAGAACTGCGGATGATGGAACGATGGGAATTCCAGCTTTGGACAAGATATTGGCGATTCGAAAAGTCGCTGGCGAGATTGATCGATGGGCTGCAATGAATCAAGTTCTTGTTCATGTTCCAGTCGATTCGCCCGCCGCGAATTTTCCGATGTGCAAGCGCCTAAAGAAACGTGGTGCGCGCGTCGTGCATTTGGTCGCGCCCCAAATGTGGGCTTGGGGCGGTTGGCGGATTCACAAACTTCGTCGTTTGACGGACCATGTGATTTGTCTCTTACCCTTTGAAGAAGCGTGGTTTCGTGCGCGAGGAGTTGATGCAACCTTCGTTGGTCATCCAGTGCTCAATGATCCGCATGAAAGCTTTGCGAATTCGAACGAGTGGAAAGAACCTGCGCAAGGAACCCCTAAAGTCCTTCTGTTGCCAGGTTCAAGATCAATCGAGGTTGATCGAAATGGTTCTCTGTTGCTGGGAATTTTCGCTGCAATTCGGCGCGATTTTCCTCAGGCGACTGCGGTGGTTGCGGCAGCAAGTCCCGTCGTCGCACAACGATTTGAACAAATCGCAGGACCGCTTCCAGTCGGCACGACATTGATGACCAATGTGATCGATCAAGCTGCTGAATGGTGCGACTTTGCTGTGGCAGTATCGGGGACAGTCACATTGGATCTGACACGCGCGCGCAAACCAGTGATTGGTCTCTATCGCGCAGGAGCACTCGCATGTGTGGGCGCACGAATCATGCTGAAGGCGCCGTATCGGTTGCTGCCGAATATTCTCGCTGGTCGTGAATTGGTGCCAGAATTCGTCCCATATTCTGGCTCGTCTGAGCCCATTATCGCTGCCGCCGTGAAGATGGCGGGGGATGCGCAGTGGCGTGCGGAAATTTCTGCTGGACTGGATGCAGTCGCTTCGACCTTTGATGGTCACAATCCAGGATTGGAATCTGCGCAGGTCATTCTGCGTGTTGCGAATCTTTCCGCTGCACAACATTCAACTTGAGTATGGAATAACGATAGACTGCCGAGACGAAAAATCCCTTGTGGGATCTGAGAGATCATGGAAGGTCAACACTCATTTGGAGAATGTAAAATGAAAAATCCCGCAGTCATCATTTCTATTTTTGGTGCGTGCTCACTTCTGTTTGCTGCTGCACAAGACACGCAAGTTGTCGCACCCGCGACTGCAGGAACTCTCAAGATCATTTCCAGTCTTCCGCGCACAGGAAGTGCAAACGCCCAGACCAACACGATGGTCAATGGCATCAAACTCGCCATCGATGAAGTCGGCGGTCAGATTGATGGATGGAAGATTGCGTATGAGGATATGGATGATGCAAGTCCGCAGCGTGGAAACTGGGATCCTGCAGTTGAAGCGCAGAATGCCAATGCAGCGGTCAAGGATAGTGATTGCATCGCATATATCGGGACTTTCAATTCTGGCGCAGCGAAGGTTGCGATACCAATTCTCAATCGTGCAGGCCTTGCGATGGTGAGCCCAGCAAATACATATCCAGGTTTGACCAAGCCAGGATTTGGTGAAGCGAACGAGCCTCTTGTCTATCGCCCATCAGGCAAGATCAATTATTT
>JBEELA010000211.1:0-5104 GCA_041168365.1 Planctomycetota bacterium | reverse complement strand
CGATTTGGATATGGAGAAGTCGCGCCCTTGCTTGGTTTTCACCGAGAAACACTCGAGCAATCACTTTCCAGTTTGCGTGAATCCGTCGCAAATAACACGACTCCAATGTGCCCGAGTGCGGCATTTGGATTGTCATGTGCCATAGAAACCGCTGCAGCAAATCCGCGATATGGATTCGCAGATCCTGCGCCTGAAAGCGATCTTGGAATTAATGCTTTCTTTGCGGGTGGATCTCGCGACGCAAAAATAGCCTTTACTGCTGGCTATTTCGATGGATTTCAGACAATCAAGATCAAGATCGGCCGCGGAAAACCTGTCGATGATTTGCGAACGATCAATACGATTATTGAACTTGTTGATCCAGAGGTTCGAATTCGTCTCGATGGAAATCGCAATATGTCTTTGGAAGTCGCAGAGCGATTGCTGAGCAGAATCGATGCAAGTCGCATTGATTATGTCGAGGAACCGCTTAAGGATCATGCGGATTTGAGCGAACTTGCACGGCGTGTGGGCATGGTCATGGGCATTGACGAAAGTTTGCACCTCGGCGTGCCGATCGAAGAAGTTCTTGGTGCGCCAGGCGTTGAGGTTCAGATTGTGAAGCCTTCGCTGATTGGAACGCTTGAAGAAGTGGAATCTGTTGTGACACAAGGTCGCATTCACGGAATGGACACAGTGTTGTCAACAGCAATTGATACTTCGTACACGATCGCTCTCGTCGCACGCATGGCTCGTTCGCTTGGCGTGGGAGATCGTGATCACGGTTTAGGAACTGCATGCCTCTTTGCGTCGGATGTCGTGGCGCCAAATCCAATCATTCAAGGCCGAATGAAAATTAAGTTGACGCTGCCAACGCCAAATTTGGTCTTTGTCCCGTCAGATCAATTCACTTTGCCTTGCTGATTTTGCTGCTCAGAGAAAGTGGAATATCCATCGCCTTCCCTGTGGCTGGATCGATACAAGCGTGAACAATTTTGACTGTTGCGATCGTTTGGTCGTTGGATGCGATGAGTCGCAGCGAGATCGAAATGGATCGAGCCGAGCATTCGAGAGATTCAATCGCTATGAAAAAAATTTCACCTGTTCTCAGAGGAGATTTGAAGTCTGCTTCTGCGTGGACAATCGGCAAGTATGGTCCAGATTTGAGAAGGGTCTTCAGCCCGCAACCGCATGAGTCGAGATAACTTTCGATTGCTTCGTGGGCAAGTTCGAATGCGTTCGCAAAGTAGAGCACGCCAGCGGCATCCGTACGTCCCAATCGAAGTGATCCAGAAATACGGTGAAGTTCGGTGTTCGACATAGAAGAAGAATAGTCGCAAGCGAACGACTATCTTTGTGTGATGAGTACATTTCTGATTCTGGCTCTTGGGACAGTTTTTCTTGCTCCGCCGTCTTCAAGCGCGGTGGTTCAGCAGAAGGAAGTGACTCCCGCCCAAGCTGTCGTGATTGTGGCTCCTGAATTACCTCCTTGTTTTGCTGCAATTCCCAATGATTTTGAAGCGCGCTGCTCAAGAACGATCCGTGAATATTTTCGCTCGCGTGCTTGGATGCCAAGCGAGAGAGCCATCGCCGAACTTGAGGCGAACAAAGAGGAAATCATTGCGGTTTGTACGACGGCCACAATGCCATGCGATTGGGGAATCGATTGGTATTCGACCGCACCGGATCTTGGTCGCTTGAAAGGTTGGATGTCTATTCTTGACTCAGATAGTCGGCGCTTGGAAAGATTCAGTCGCCGAATGGAATCTGCACAGCGGATCATCGCAATGTTTGATCTTGCTCGCATTCTCGCAGCAATACCTCGACTTGATATGCAACGTGAGGCGTCTCGCTTTGGATGGCAAGCGATCCAGCGCGCAGATCAATTTCTTTCTCTCTCGAGCGACCCTGCGTTGGCTGCGAGAATTGGTGACGCAGCGAAAGCATTTTCTGATGCACAGGAAGTGGCAACTGCACGCTGCGTTGAGACTGAAAAAATTCGCTGGATTACTCGTCCACAAGAACGCATTCGAATTGGTGCCGATGGCGCCTCGCTTTATCTTGCAGCGCAGAGCGAATCAGCGGCGGTCGTCAGCAAATCCAACGAATATCCGCTCTCTCGATTGAAGGGCGAGGAACTTCTTGTCGAAATGCGTTCGGGAGAAGCTTTTTTCTTGGCTTCGCAGTCTGCTTGGAAAGCACCTGATGCTGGAGTCCAACTTTCTCTTCTCTCGAATCGTGCGGAAAGTGGTGAATTTGGTGCATGGGTCGCAGCCGCAAGGCCAGATTTTCTTGGCATTCGTAGTGAATTGACCCGCGCACGTGCACCGCTTGTCAATCTTCGCGATAAAGCAAAGGTGTTGGCATCGCGTTCGATCGAAGTGCCTGCTCCACCCAAAGAGGTTCGATAAAAACCAAGAATCTAACTTTGCGCTGCCGCGCCTGCATTTCGAAACATGAAGAACGCCGCTGCAACGAGACATAAAGTTGCATAGAGATAATCCCATGTCAGTCGTTCCTTCATGTACCAAGTTGCGAAGCCAGCAAAGATGATCATCGTGATGACTTCTTGGATGACCTTCAATTGACCAAGTGAAAGCGAGCCAAATCCGATTCGATTCGCTGGGACTTGCAGGCAGTATTCAAAGAATGCGACGCCCCATGCGACCAAGATGGCAATCATGATTGGGCGATCTTTGAAATCTTTTAGATGCCCATACCACGCATAGGTCATAAAAAGATTGGATCCAACAAGCAGGGCGATAGTTGTAATAATGCGCATGCAATTGTTCGAGAGAGATGGGACCGAACTTGAAGTTATGCAAGTTTCAATTCGATGATTGAAACATCGTCGGTGTATTGCTCTGCACCTTGCAGCCCGCGTGTGTACTCCAACAATCGTGCGATTGGATCGGCGACCTTCAATGCATCAGTCTGCACGAAGGAGAGAAACTCGGAATACGACCAGACTGTTCCGTCCGGCTTTGGAATTTCGGCGATGCCGTCGCTATATATATAGAGTCGATCACCTTTTTCCAGCGTTGTCGTTGATTGCTCGTATTCGAAGTCTGGCACGATTCCGATGGGAGTTCCAAGCGATTCGAGTTCAACGTACGCACCATTGAGTCGAGTCACGATGGCAGGTGGATGTCCAGCGCCAGCCCAAGTCAGTCGCAGAGTTGGTCGGTGCAGAACGGCATACCAACCAGTGAAGTACATACCTCGGTGCTCGGTCATAGGGAATGCGTTGTTCAATCGCGTCATGACTTTCGCTGGCTGGAGAAGTTCGCTCTCAGCAAATCCGCCAGCATGAAGTGCATTACTGACACTGACTGAAAGAAGTGCAGGACCAACTCCATGTCCGCAAACATCGATCAGGAAGACGGCAAGATTTCCATCTGATAATTCTCGCCAGCCAAAGAAATCGCCGCCAAGTTGTGCACTCGGGATAAATGAGCCGCGAATATGTAAGTCGGGCGCAGAGATTGTTGGCGGCAATAACGACTGCACATAATCTCCAGCTTGATCGAGTTCGTTTTTGAGTTGGCGAAATGCCTCATTGCGCTCGAGCAGTGCTCGATATCCGCGAGAGTGATATCGCAGGCGCGCAAGTATTTCCAGTTGATCTGGAAGTTTGACCATGTAATCATTTGCGCCGCGCGCGAACGCTTCAGCCTTCGTTGCAGGTTCTTCTTTCGATGACAACACAATGAGTGGAACAAGTTTTGTCGCTTCATTCTGTCGATATTGCAGAACGAGATCCAGCCCATCAATTCCAGGCATGACCAAGTCCTGCAGAATAACTGTGGGCTCCAACTTCGTCGCCATTTCCACGGCTTTCATAGGATCGGAGCAAAAGTGATATTCAATATCTGGATGACTTGCACACATTCGTCGAACAACTTCGCCGATCATTGCTTGATCATCAACAAGCAACACAACGACATGAGTATTTGAAAGGCTTAAAGATGTTTGAGTTGATTCTGACATAGTCGGGCAGGTTACGGGGAATCGGTGGTGTTGGCAGAATTATGCAACGCGCGATTGGACCCAACGACTCGCCGCAGCGCCAATTTGATCGAGTGGAAGAATCTCCACCACACCACCCATTTCCACAGCAGAACCTGGCATTCCCCAGACCACGCTCGTTGCTTGATCTTGTGCAATTGTGTGCCAGCCTGCATCGCGGAGCGAGCGCATTCCTTGTGCACCATCTCGGCCCATACCAGTCAACAGAATGGCAACACTTGGTCGAACTCGTTCCTGCACGACGCTTGCGAAGAAGACGTCGACGCTTGGTCTGAATATTTGCTCGGCAGGTTCGACGACATATCGCAAGAGCCCGTCTCGAAGCACTAGATGATCTGCCGATGAAGCGACGATGATCGACCCTGCACTGAGTGCATCACCTTCCGTCGCAACTTTGACAGGCCGTTTGATTTCACCAGTCAACCAGTGCGTAAGGCCAGGCGCATATGCGATATCGATATGTTGCACGATGACGGTGCAACACGAAGGCGCAACATTCAATCCACGCAGAACCACAGAGAGCGCATTGGGTCCGCCAGTCGACGATCCAATGACAACGAGAGGAACATTTGATGTTCGATATTTATGCGAATTGATTGCTGGCAGTTTCGCCGTAATAGTTCGCGGCATCGTTCGACTGATTTGAACCGCCGAGGCAGCAAGTGCGACACGCGATTTGCGAGCAAGTGCTTCGACTCCAAGAATACTTCCGTTGGGCCCCATCGTTGGCGTATGCACCGCATCAATCGCTCCCGCACTCAGTGCTTCATAGACGAGCGCAAGATTTCCTTCGATACTGCTCGTGACCACAAGAATCGGACATGGACATTCTTTCATGATCGCACGCGTCGCAACGGCGCCGTCCATCACGGGCATCACCATGTCCATCAAGATCAGATCGGGCTTATCTGCATTGCATTTTTGAATCGCATCTCGTCCGTCGATTGCCACCCAAGCAACCGATGCGCCAGGAATCTGGGCGACAGCGTGGCGGAGAATTTCCTGCGCTATTCGAAGATCATTGACGATTGCAAATCGCATCAGACCGCGGCCCCGATGAGATCAGCGATGGTTTGCAGAAACGATTGGTCTTGAA
>JBEELA010000210.1:0-9264 GCA_041168365.1 Planctomycetota bacterium | reverse complement strand
TCCTTTGAATGATTGAACTATCAAATTGCTATAAAAATTTTCTGCGGGATTGATTGGGCGGCGATCTTAACTGCGAATTCCTTTATCACGGTGCACTTTCACTTTGCGCCCGCGCAGTGTCGCGCCTCGGAGCGCTTCGATCACGTGATCAACATCGCCTTCGGGAAGTTCGACAATCGAAAAAGCTTCTGCAATTTCGATATCGCCGATGCCGCGTGGATTGACTTGCGCTTCATTGGCGATTGCTCCCACGATGTCTGCTGGACGAATTCCCATCCTTGTTCCCCCTGAAATATAAATTCTCACCATATCGCGCGGATTACTCTCGCGGCCGCGCTCGCCACCACCATCACCACCGCGAGCACCACCGCGATCACCACCGCCAGAACCGCCGCGCGCTCCCGCGCCAGGAGGCCCACTGTTGTTGTCCCAAGTTCGTGCCTTCTTCCCAGTTCCTTTGCCTTCGAATGCACGCGGAGCAAAATCTTTTCGAGGACCACCACGCGCTGAAGATTGCGGCCGTGAAAAACTTTCAATCGCAGGAATATGCACATCATCTTCGTTTGCACTTTCGCCAGCAGTCGCTTCATGCGCCATCCGCACAGCAGCGGCGGCAATTTCCATGGGATCAAATTCTGCGGCGAGCGTCTCGACAACGACGCGGAATCCCTCCAGTTCTCCTGCGAGCAGAATCTCTCGAATCGCGCCCTTGGTGATATCCAATCGACGCGCTTTCACATCCAGTGGAGTTGGAACTGTCGAGACACCGATCTTCTGCTTGGTCATCGATTCGATATTGCGCAGAAGTCGAAGTTCGCGCGGTTCGGCGAGAGTGATTGCAACTCCCTCGCGGCCTGCACGACCTGTGCGACCAATGCGATGCACATACGAATCGGGTGATGCTGGCACATCAAAGTTGACGACATGGGTTAAGTGTTCGATGTCGATTCCACGCGCTGCAACATCGGTCGCAACAACCAAATCGACCATTGCGCCTCGCGCTTTTTTCATGACACGGTCGCGCTCGACCTGCGACATCCCACCGTGCAGAGCTTCCACTCGATATCCACGACCGACGAGTCGATCAGCGAGTTCGTCGACTTCGATACGCGTGCGGCAGAAAATCAAAGCAAGCTTTGGCGATTCCAAATCGAGAACGCGCCCAAGCGCTGCGATCTTGTGAGATCGCGGAACGATGTATGCAGTCTGGCGCACTTTCGGCATCGAGCCTTTCGTGCCTTTGTCGCGCGGAATCAGAATGCGCGCAGGATTTTTGAGATGTCGTTCCGCAATGGAAGCGATGCGCGGCGGAAGCGTGGCGGAAAAAAGCGCAGTCTGTCGCACCTTGGGAGTTGCTTCCATAATGAGTTCGAGATCTTCTGCAAATCCCATATCGAGCATTTCGTCTGCTTCATCAAGCACGAGTGTTTGCAGGCCGCTCAGGTCAAGCGTCTCTCGGCGCAAATGATCCAGCGCACGACCCGGAGTTGCCACGACAATGTGTGCGCCACGATCGAGCGCAACAATCTGTCTGCGAAATTCTTGGCCGCCATAAATTGGAACGACAGAAGTTCCAAAACCTTTGCTGTATTTGTGAAACGCTTCTGAGACTTGCACCGCAAGTTCGCGCGTGGGCACCAAGACCAAAGCGAAAGGCTTATTTGCAACGGGCTTCGTTCGACCAATACGCTGCAAGATTGGCAGAGCGAATGCCGCAGTTTTCCCTGTACCGGTCGCCGCTTGACCAAGCAAATCTCGGCCTTCCATCAACGGTGCGATTGCCGCTTTCTGAATTGGTGTTGGCTCTTCATATCCAAGAGCGGTCAATTGCGAGAGCAATTCTTTCCCCATACCGAGATCTGCGAATGTTTCCTTCATCGTCGGAGGTTACCGTTCATGGCGAAAAGCATCTCGATGAGCTGCTTGATTGAGATTGTGGAGCAAATTCCAAAAAGTGCCACGATGAGAACGTGAATCATTCAGAAAACAAAAGATAAACGAACGGTCAACAACCATGCGCCAGGAATATTTGACGCCTCAACAGAACTCGGCTGGCTGATGTATTGAATATCCGGCTGAACTGCAAACCAAGGGGTGATTTGCACGTTATAGAAACCTTCCAGAATTGCTTCGGAAGAACCAGGCGACGTGGACAGCGCTTCATTACTGCTGAATTGCGTATACGCCCAGAGAAAACCGAGGGTGTCATTTGGCCGCGATTCGATCACGCCCTGCCACTGCGAACCCAGCATCATCCCCCACTGCGATGGGTTTCTTGTTGGATCGCTCCAACTGAATTGCCCAAAGACTTCCAACCCTAAAATTTTCCCATCCCCATCTGGATCAAAGAAGTGTTGATTGGCATATGCGTATGCGCCTACGGCACCCGTGCGAAAGCCAGAACCATTGACTCCACTCGTGTAGGCATTTCCAGTTTGCTCAAACCAACCTGCACGAAACTTACCGCTGTGATCGTCGATCTTCCAATTGGGCCCGGCTTCGGCGATGAGAAAGTAACTTCCAGGATTTTCCCACAAAAATGTGCTCAATCCATGGGTCCCTGTGTTCGAACCAATTGCACCAGTGGTTGGATTGGCGTAGTTGCTCGTGCCATCAAAGAAACCAAATCGCGCGTCGAAGTTTTCAAATGGTTTGGCAAGAATTTCGAAGCCGCCAGCTTGGCGTGGATATGTCGGCATGTCCTGAACCATTGCGGATGGGTAATAGGCTGCACTGTTGACGAAGTTCAATCCAGTGCAGGGAACTGCGAAGTCGACATTCGAGTCGATCTTTCCGAACTTGAATTGCAATCGGTCGCCGATGATTTGTTGCTGATACCAATATTGCGCCAAAGCGGTGTATGACGTGTATGAGTTAATGACATCAAAGCCCCAATAATCTGAGATCAATTCCGCAGGCGAGCGCGTTTGATTTGCGGTTTGGAAATCTGCGAAAAATGTGGCGCCCCTCAAACCGAGCAACTTTTCTGCATCGACAGTCAAATTGATATCGATCAGGGACAGCATGGTGAAGCCATTTACTGGAGCACCATCAAGCACATTGACGAAGTCAAGCGTTGCAGTCCCTTGCACTGTCAGGCCTGCATCTTGCAGCGCAGTGCGAACACCAAAGACATCGCCCGTAATAGTGTCCGATTTCCAAGGCCAAGTACCTCCATTCGATGGCGGTGCAGCAGATGCGCTTTGTGGACCCACCGCTTTTTCTTGCTGCACGACGAATGGATTTTTCTGAGGAGTTTCTGTCGAAGGCGGCGTGACAACTGGGTCGAATGGCTTCGGCATAGATCCAGTTTGTGCACCCGCTATCGCAGACAAAAAATGCGTTGCGAAAAAAATGGAAAGAAAATTGAACCGTGCCTGCACTCGAAAGTTGTATCTCAAACAACACGTTCACGCATTGAGATGATTTTCTCTACGCGTTCTCACGCTCCGCAGCACGTGCGATGCCATGAAGCATGTCACGAAAAATGACTTGATGCAGGGGATAAATGCCATACCAATACGCCAGACCGCCGAGGCCAACGGGATCAAAGATCGCAGTCTGACGAATGATTGATGATCCACCATCGGCTGTGACTTCGAATTCCAGCCACGCGCGCCCAGGCAATTTCATTTCGGCGAGCAAGCGAAGCCGGCGATTCGGTTCGATCACTTCGACGCGCCAGAAATCCAACGCGTCGCCAATACGCAATGTTTTTGGCGATGGCCTGCCACGACGGACTCCGATTCCACCGATGAGTAAATCAAGTGCGCCACGCAATTTCCAAAGCCAGTTCCAGGCGTACCAGCCATTATCGCCGCCGATTTTTTCAATAGCTTGGAAGGCGAGATTCGGCGCCGCTTTCACTCGAATCGTCCGTGAGTCGACCAGGCGTGAGCCGAATTTCACGCCGCCCCACACTGCCGGCGAGCCAGCAGTTTCTGGCGAATTCAATCCTGAAGACGAAAGCGCATCTGACCAACGCGTCGTTGCGAATTGCTCTTCGTCGCTGCTGAGTGCACGACGAACAGCAGTTTCCAGCCCGATCGGCCGAATGGGAAATGCGGTCAGCGCCGACGTATCACGAACAACCGTCGAGTGCACGATGCTCGCGACTAATTTGCGTCCGATGCGGGCATAGAGCGGTGTGATAAACCCAAGCCACAAACTGGACAAGAATGGTGTCAGCACTGGCACAGGAATCATGCGGCATCGCATTCCACGTTGACGCGCATAGACACGCATGATGTCTGCGTATGACATTTGATCTGCGCCACCGATTTCGTAGATGCGGCATTGTTCGACTGGCAACGTAAGCGCCGCCATCAAATATGCAAGCACATCGTCGATTGCGATCGGTTGCGCGGGCATCTTGACCCACTTGGGAGTGATCATGATCGGCAGGCGATCAACGAGTGATCGAATCATTTCGAAGGACAAGCTGCCAGAACCGATAATGATGGATGCACGAAATTCCAGCACCGGAACGGTCGATTCGCGCAGAATCTGCCCAACTTCGCGGCGACTTCGAAGATGCGGCGAGAGTTCTTCGGTATCGCTGGCTAATCCGCCGAGATACACAATTCGCTCCACACCAGCTGCTTTCGCCGCTTGACCGAAATTCTGCGCGGCAATGCGATCAGCTTCTTCGAAGGAATCATCCGATCCCATGGAATGAACCAAATAATACGCAATGCGAACGCCTTGCAGAGCAAGGTCGAGGCTTGGCCCATTCAAGACATCGCCTGCAACGACCTCAGTTGAAGGGCCAACCTTCGCCTTCAACACTGCAGGACGTCGAGCGAGACATCGAACGCGATAACCACCCGCTTCGAGCAAATGCAGAAGTCGACCGCCGACATATCCGCTTGCGCCGGTGAGAAGAATGAGCGGAGAAGAATTGATTTGAGTTTCGTTTGTGGTCATAGAAGGCTTGGCAAGTCTAGGCACGCTGAACATCTCGGTTGGATGTGACCATTGACCACATTTGCCTATACTGATTTTATGTCAACAGCAACCATCAAAACCGCCAAGGGCGATATGGTCGTCGAGTTCTTCGACACCGACGCACCAAATACCGTCGCTAATTTTCGCAAACTCGCAAAGCAAGGCTTTTATAAAGGATTGAACTTTCATCGAGTCATTCCCGATTTTGTTATTCAGGGTGGTTGCCCAACTGGCAGCGGATCTGGCGGACCTGGTTGGAAGATCAATTGCGAAACAAGCGGCGGAAATCAGCATCACGATCGCGGAGTGCTTTCGATGGCGCACGCGGGCAAGAACACTGGCGGCTCGCAATTCTTTGTTTGCCACAGTCGTAAAAACACGGCACATCTCGACCGCGTGCACACTTGCTTTGGAAAAGTAACCAAGGGCATTGAAGTGGTCGACAAGATCGTCGCTGGCGACAAGATTGTCGACATTGTTGTCGACGAGTGATTGACGATTGAGTTGCGTGAAGAAACGAATGCGCTATCGCATTCGTTGTATGACTGTTTGCCGAACAGCTTCATAGGTGAGTAGCGATATGGCAATTGAAATGCCGACCGCTGTCGAAAGCTTGCTCATTCCCGATGCGTTCCAGTCGCGAAGTGCGATGACAACCAAGACGCAGATCGGCAAGTGAACGAGGTAGATCCAATATGAGGAGTCGGAGAAGTATCGCACGATGCTGCTGGGTCGTTGCATCATGCGCTCTGCAAGTCCCACTCCGCCGAAAATTAACAGCCACACTGTTATGGCAATGGACACTTGCGACCAGAGCAAGAGTGTCTGCATTGTGGGGCTTGCGGTGTCACTTCCGCTGTGAAACGATCTCAACCACGATGCTGCGAGTGCCAGCGATACGACCAACGCAATCACTCCACAAATCATGCGTGTTCCAGCCCATGCTTTCAAAGATTCGATCATCCCGCGCTCCAGAAACATCGTCCAGCCAACTGCGAAAAAGAATCCATAACAAACCAGTACATGCCACTGCGGCATGAAAGTGCTTGGGGTATCGATCGATGGCATTTGCATCGGAAGCATTGCGAGCCAAGTCAATGCAACAAGAATTGACATGCGAAGCAATCGCAGTCGTCCTTGCATCAATGTATGAGTGCCTTGTACTACGAACGTGCGCAGGCTTGCCGGAGCGAATCTGCACAATGGCGTAATGATCAACGCAATCACATACAGCATCAATAGGTAATACAAGAACCAAAGATGAATGGGCTGCGGGTTTGCCCAAGGACTCGAATTCGGTTCATCCGCAATTCCAGTATTCGCTGTCTGTACATGAGCATGAGAACCAAGCATGCGCTTGATGCCAATCAGAAAAATTATGTTGACGATTGGAAAAATCAATACCCATCCCACTCCAAATGGAATTGCGATGCGAAAGAATCGATTGCGCGCAAGTGCGATCAAACCTTTGCGATCTTGAATGAGAGCAGCGAAGAATCCAGCTATCACAAAGAAGGCTGGCATGCGGAAAATATGAATTGCTAACACGATGAACCCTGCCCAAGGCGTGGTGTTGGGATCGTGATATGGCCAGTCTGCACCCGCAGGCCCTTCGACAAAACTTGCAGCGACATGAAGCACTACCCCAAGAAGCAGCATCGATGCACGGATGAAGTCCAGACCGTGATAACGCTGCTCTGAATTGGTTACATGAGCATGGAGTGCAGAACGAGCCGTCATTTATTGCACACTCGCATTCACAATCACGTTGTACCTGGCTTCATCTTCAGAATTTGAAAACCGACTTTCACAAGAATCACAACGTGTCCCAAAACGCGCAATTCAAAGTCCCCACAACTTGGCATAGTCGGATTTGAACGTGTCGCCGTAACCCTTGCCATTAATTGCCGGGATCCCTGCATCATTCGCATTATCCTTATTGAAAATGCGAAATGGAATATGCATGTTTTTCACTGCACCCATGCCAGCAATCAAGCGCATTTCTGCGTCGATGATTGCGTAACTCGTCCACTCCTGGCATTCGCCAATCGTCATTTCGACTTTGCCCGCGCGAATCATGTCAAGCACAAATGGGGTTCCATTGAAACCAATCACCTTGATCTGCCCGTCCATATTGGCGGCGGTAATTGTTGGCACCACGAACTCCGACATGCTGTCATAGATACAAATGATGTATGACAGTTTTGGATCCTCGGCTATTCCTTTCTCAACAGCGGGCTTCAAGCCAGTGCTCCACTGCGCAATAGGCACATTCTCAAATTTATACTTGATGCTTGAGCCGCCATACTTTATGAATTCAGAAGTGATTCCAGCACGCATAACGGCCGTTGAAGGGAGTTCATCCGACACCAACACCAACACATGTGCGTCGACGTCTTTGGAAATAACCCAGTCGGCAAGTAATCGTGCCGCAAGTCCAAAGTCCACCGTCAAATTTGCGCTGACATTTGGAACTGTTTCTTCCATTCCAAAATTGTGGCTTACAGCAACCAGAGTCCCAGCAGATTTCGCTGCGTTTATTTCTGATGCAAGATCATTTGGATTCGGTCCAGCGAACAAATCAATCAATGACGCCTTTTGCTTCACGCCTTCGGCCATACATTGTTGATATTGGGAAAGTTGTCCTTCATTGCTGCACGCAGAAAAGTGATATCCCACTTTTTCGGCGGCGCTCATCATGCCGTTGAACCCCTGCTGATACCACGGATTACTGCTTGGACCAGCGATTCTGTAAATACTTTTCCCAGCCATGAGTTTCTTCGCATCAAAGGCGGGGCCCGGTGCGATGAACGCTGGCTGAGCGTGAAACTTCGCCAACTCTTTTAATGCATGAGTTTGATCTGCGTCACCTTCGTGCCCTAAAAGTTTCGAGACGAGGCGGGTTGTGCATGACGTTGCAGCCATGCTTGTGGTCATCAACAAAGTCAGAGCACACAAAAGAACCCAACACTGACGTTTTGGAGACGGGCTTGAATGATTATTCATCGTCAGTTCTTTGTGCATTACAGATTTTCGACTTTCCATGCACTGGGATATGTTCGCTTGAGCATCGCACTTGCCACCGGGCTATTGCTGAATGTGCAACTTGCCTCGTCGTACTGCAACGTCTTACCTGGATCTAACGAACTCATCGCGCCGATCGAAAGACTTTCGCACATGAGTCCCGCTTTCTCGAATCGAGAAACGCACGCATCCTTCTTGCCAGCAAGACATGCATCAATCCAATCGTGCCAGTGATTCGAACTTTTCAAATTCTCTGGCTGCATTTCAAGAACCTTACCATCGACAAAGATCCGCGCCCATGCGTGCTCGATTGGGAACCACATGACTCCCTTCTCGCCGACCAAGATCACGCCGCCATCGCCCTTCACAACATCTTCCGCTTCCTTGCCGCCTTCCCATCCTGTTGGTAATCCGATCGCCTTGAAATCTGGAAACTTTCCTCCATCAAACCACTTCAACGTGAGACCAGACTTTGCAGTCTTCGGCGTTGGCGCATATGTCATCACAACGGATTCACTTTCAGGAAATTGATCGGTCGAAGGCTTCACTGGCGTGCAGTATGCGGTGAGTGGTCGACCAAGTTGCAATTCATAAAACGGAACATCCAACATATGGCAACCCATGTCGCCGAATGCACCAGTTCCCCAATCAATCGTGCCGCGCCAATTGAAAGGCGTGTATCCCTCTTTGAAAGGACGAGATGGCGCGACTCCTAAGAATAAATCCCACGAAAGCCACTCTGGAATCGGGTCGCTCCCTTGTGGATGGGGATTGCCCTGCGGCCACCAACCTGCAGGTCGATTTGTCCATGCGTAGATTTCCTTGACTGGCCCAATGGCTCCATCACGCAACAATTTCGCACCATAGCGACGCCACTTTGTAGCGATGCGCTGCGTGCCCATCTGGGTCACTAGATTTTTCTTTGAAGCGGCGACTTCCGCCAATCGCCGATTTTCATATGCACCTTGCGCGAGAGGCTTCTGACAATACACGTGCTTGCCTCGGTTGAGCGCTTCCATCGCAATCGGTGCATGCATGTGATCTGCAGTACTGACAACAACTGCATCAAACTTGTCGGACATCGTTGCATACATCTCGCGCCAATCAGCGAATGCAACGGCTGAAGCAAAGAGTGGAGCAATCGGCTTCCCGTCTTCGTCCTTCCCACCAAGTCGGAGCATGTCAAGTTGTCTGCGATCAATATCGCAGAGCGCGACGATCTCCACTGACTTGTGCTTTGCCACTTCTGAGAGATCAGCAGATCCCATGCCGCCGCAACCCACTTTTGCAATT
>JBEELA010000209.1:0-3503 GCA_041168365.1 Planctomycetota bacterium | reverse complement strand
GCTCGCCGACGCAACTTTCAAGCAGACGATTTTCATCGACATCATCCAGGTGGAATGCTTGGAGCGGGACTTCGTCAAATCACCGAAGTACTTCGCTTCCGCGTTGGGAATAACTTGACCGTCGTCTCACATTCGGTGACGGTTCGCAAAGCCCTTGCGGCTGCAGGCGAAGGTCGCCGTGCAGGTGCGATCATGCTTGTCGACGCCGATGGTCGTCTCTCTGGAATCTTTACCGACGGCGATCTGCGACGACTCGTCAATGGCGGCGGATTGGAAGCGCTCGATTCTCTGGTCTCGACCGTGATGACTGCTCGGCCAACATGCCTGACTGTTGATGCGCTGGTGCGCGATGCAGTTCGGCTGGTTCAGGAAAAACGGCTCGACGAAATTCCAGTTGTCGATTTGGTTGGAAAACCACTGGGTTTAGTGGATGTTCAGGACTTGATCTCAATGCGAGTTGTAGAAGGATAAACAAATGGAGATGTATGCAATTGAAGTTGTTGGCGATTTGATGATCCTGCGTGCGGACGGAGGATTGAACGCGTCAACTGCTGGCCAACTCTCTGAACAAGTCACCGCACTTGTCAAAGGTGGAGTTCGCAACATCATCGTGGACTGCTCGAAGTTAGAAATCATCTCAAGCATCGGGCTTGGATCGTTGCTGCTGCTTCACACTCGCAGCAAGAGTGCCGGTGGCGAAGTGAAATTATGCGGGCTGAAAGGTTCGATTGTGCAGATCGTTCGGATGACCAAACTGGACAGTTTGTTCGAGATGTATGCAGATGTTGAAGAAGCGCGTTTGGCGTTTCGTCCGCCATCTGCAACTTGATTCACAAATCAACCGCCCAGCGCGGGCTTCGGTCGTGCGCTGAGCGAATCTGCGATCACTTTCGCGACTCGCTCTTGGAGTTTTTTCGCCTTGCCGACCGAATTCACTTCGCAGAGATTGTTCGCAAGCACGCTGAAGGCGTATCTCGTTCCATCGCGTGCGGTGACAAATCCCGAAAGACAACTCACCTTATCGATGTATCCCGTTTTGCACTGCACTGTGGCGACAGCGGGATCGATGTCTTTCATTCGCTTGCGAACGGTTCCCGATTTTCCACCGACTGCAAGGCTGTCTATGAAAATCGAGCCAATTGCCGCATTATTCGCAAGCGCAGTGATCCACGCCGTCATGCCATCAGCCGTCACACGATTGCCGCGAGAAAGTCCAGAGCCATCGGAGATCACGAACTCTTTCGCGCTTTCGCCGATATTCGCCTCGAGCGCGCTCTTCACGACGACCGATCCATTCGCCCAAGATCCTGGTGCGCCGGTGATCTTTGCCGCGAGTCGCTTCATCAAACTTTCGGCATAGAGATTCTGACTCTCAACATTGCAGTGCGTGAGGACTGTTGCAAGCGGTGTTTGCAGAACGGGTCCAACTCCTATTCCTTTTGGCGCGGGATCGTTCGCCGCAGCAAGTCGTGTGCTCTGGACGGGAATGCCCGCAGCGATCAGTCGGTGCGCGACGCACTGCGCCAGAAATGCTGCAGGATCTCCGATGCCAACGGTGATTGGCACGACATACGGAATCTTCACGTTGCCAAAGATTGTCAGTTCGCCAGTCTCTGGTTGCCGCGCAATCCACATGGTGTTGCGATCGTTCTTGCCAGTACGACTTGTTCCTTTATTGACGATCGTCAGCCATGGTGCCGAAGGACTCATTGATGTGATTGTGGGCGCATGACCAGGATTCGGCGAAGCTTTCACACAAAGACCATTGCCGTGAAAATTCATCCCAGAAGGAGGCGAACAATATCCTTCGTCGAGTTGATCCTTCGGCCAGAGCGGATGAGGTCCTTCGCGCACGAATATGCGGTCGTCGACGACAATTTCGCTGACGCGCGTCATGCCACTCGCCTTGATTGCTTTCGTCCAAGTCGCAAGCAGGTCATCGATGGTCAATCCAGTATGCGCGACGCCCCATGCGTCAACATATGTGGATTCCGCAAGTAACTCAGGGTCACCTAGCGCAGGATCGCCATCACCGACGATGAGTAAGCGGTCACCATCTCGCAGGACTCGAGTGCGAAAGACAAAATCTGGCCCAAGTCCCAGCAGAGCCGCGCCAGTGGTGAGCAATTTCATGTTGCTCGCAGGGGTCATGGGTTCATTGCCGTTGAGCGAAATCACCGAATATCCCGTCGCACAATCGCGGACGCTGACAGCGATCACGGCCTTCTTCAGTCCAAGCGAATTGACTTCGGATCGAATGGCGGCAGCGATGTCGCGTGGGGCAGATGTCGCGGGTTGATTCGCGGGTTGATTCGCCGAGGGAATCGCCAGCGCGAGCGTCGATGCCGTCATCGCAGCAAACACTGCGCAAGTCAGGGTGAAAGTTGATTTTCGTGAATGGAGAACGCGGGAAACTTCGGCATGCATTGGAGTGTTAGTATCGGCGCAACGACCTGAAGTATTAGAAAAATGTTTGCGGGCTTGGTTACGGAATTGGTTACGGGCAAATCGTAAGGTTGCACCACTCCGATCTGCCCGTAAACAGGGGGTTGATGCCATAAAAAAACCCCACGCACATTTGCGTGGGGCTTGGATTTAATGAGGTTTGGATTTAATGGGGTTTGGATTTAATGGGGATTGGATTTCAAACTCGTTCACTTCAAATCGTTGGCTTCGATCAGGCTCCGACGCGCATTCGAACAAACGCCTTGATCGTCACGCCCTTTGGAAGCAACTCGCGGATGCTCTTCTTGTCATCCTTCACATACTTCTGTCCCATCAAAGTGGTCTCTTCGAAATACTTGCGAAGCTTTCCTTCAGCCATTTTCTCTGCAATTTGCGGTGGCTTGCCCGATGCTTCCGCTTCCTTCTTGGCTTCTTCGCGCTTTTCGGAAACGAGTTCGGCTGGCAATCCAGTTTCGTCGACCGAGAGGGGAGTTGGAACAACCGCAGCGATGTGCTGGCAGATTCCAGTGGCCAAATCCTCTGGCATATCGCCTTCGAATTGCAACAGGACGCCAAGCTTGCCGTCGTGATGGAGATACATGCCGAACGCTCCGCCATCGAGGCGTGTACCGCGAGCAAACGAAATATTCTCGCCCGTCTTGATTCGAGTCGTATCCAGTCGTGCCGTCATAGCAGCCGTCATTGCGACGGCTCCGGCAGCAGTGGCTACTGACATCGTCGCCAATTCCTTGGCAAGTTCGCGGAACTCTTCGTTCTTCGCTGTGAAATCGGTTTCAGCACGGACTTCGATGATCGAAGCCTTGGCAGGTTGGATCACGATTGCAATGCAACCTTCGCCAGCGGCACGATCGGTTCGAGTGTCCATCTTTCCCTTGAGGCGTTCACGCAAAAGCGCTTCAGCTTTTGCAAGATCTCCTCCGGATTCGACCAGCGCGCTTCGGCAATCGCCGAAACCAAGCCCTGTTGAATTTCGAAGTGCCATGACAACCTTCGCGTCAATGTTTACAGTTTCCATAATGTTCTCCTTTACAGTTGTT
>JBEELA010000208.1:0-3003 GCA_041168365.1 Planctomycetota bacterium | reverse complement strand
AGGCTCTGAAAAAGAATTCAAGATCAACAGCACTGATCCAAATGCAAAGGCTCTTTCTGGTGGTCGTCTCTTTTCGTACATCGGTTCGATACCCGTCTATAAATCGCCGCTCGATCCCACTGATCGACTTCGCAGTTATTCATTCAATGCATTCGTTGGAGTCACAGTACCGACTGATGCTGCGGGATATGGCCAGTCTTGGCAAGGATGGTTCTGCAGTCAAGGTGTCACGCCACGCGAATGGGTCACGACTCACATGAAGCACATCAAGGTGCCGTCGCAAACCATCATGTCGATTGTCGAAGATGACAGCGATGGATATAATTTTAATAATGAAGGTTGGGTGATTGATCCACGACCGCCGCTTGGATCTATTGCTCCAGTCGGCGCTCCAAATCCTGCAGCATGGGCCAACTCCGCTGGATGGCAAGGTTGGATTGATTGGCCTGCATTTTGGGCGCCATCGAACATTACATACAGCTATGTCGATGGATCGACAGAGTCTTATTCTTTGCAAAATTCAAATTTGGTTGCGTTAATTCAGGGACCGCCTGGAACTGGCTATGGTCACAACTATCCGCAGCCAGCGGATAATATTGCGTCGGGTCCGTGGCGTCGCGATTGGACTCACTTTCGAGATCGACTTTTGCCAGGAGTGATTCCTCCAATGATTCCACGATTTCAACAGTGAAAGACACAAATATAAACACACGAAAGAGCTGCCACGGTTTCACCGTCACCGAATTGCTCGTCGTTGTTGCAATCATCGCGCTGCTCTTGGCGCTCGTGCTCGTCGGATTCCAGAAAGCAAAATTGATGGCACGCACGACATCTTGCCTTTCGAATCAACGGCAACTTTCATTGGCGCAAGCCAGTTATGCAACCGACAACGGTGGCGCGTTTGCAAGTCCTCGAACATCTATTCCAACGATGTCGCTCTCTCTGACATTTACCGGTACATGTGCAGAAAAACTGCTGATTAATAATGGAAACTCAGCGAATGAGAGTTACCACGCTTGGACAGCGTCGTACGGCGCAGGTCTTGTTGGTGGAATCGAATACGAAGTTGGTGTGAACAGCTCGAATCCGCTTGCCAAGGCGCTCTCTGGTGGAAGACTCTTTCCATATATCGGATCGACGCAGGTCTATCGTTCACCAAGTGACACAACAGCGCGAATTCGAAGTTATTCGTTCAGCGGATTCGTCGGTACAACAACGCCTGGGGATAATTCAAATTTTGGCAACTCGTGGCAACCTTGGTTTTGCAATCAAGGTGTCAAAGCATCTGAGATGGTGACGACGCGTACCAGCCATATCAAAGTTCCATCACAGACTCTTTGCTCGATTGTCGAAAATGATCCGACGAATGGACTGACATACAACGAGCAGAGTTGGATGATCGACCCTCGTCCGCCTGCGGGCACACCAGCGCCGCCTGGAACTCCAAATCCAGGAATGTGGGGAAATACTTCTGGTTGGCTTGGATGGATTGATGCTCCTGCATTCTGGCAACCCACTGCAATTACATATAGTTTTTACGACGGATCCACCGAGTCTTATTCTTTACAAAATCCCAACTTGGTGGCGTTGATAGAAGGTCCGCCTGGTGCGGGATATGGTGCGTATTACCCTCAGCCTGCAGACAATTTTGCAACTGGTCCTTGGCGTCGAGATTGGATGCATTTTCGTGATCGATTGCTGCCTGGGGTTTTCCCGCCAATCGTCCCGAGGCACCAGCAGTGATTTTGCGAAGAATCAACTCCCGCGGTTTCACCGTCACTGAACTTCTCGTTGTCGTCGCAATCATCGCACTGCTCTTGGCGCTCGTGCTCGTCGGATTCCAGAAAGCAAAGCTGATGGCGCGCACGATGTCGTGTCTTTCAAATCAACGGCAGATTTCGCTTGCGCAGTCAAGCTATGCAACTGACAACGGCGGTGCATTCACAAGTCCTTGCACATCATTTCGAGGCGCGATGGGTGCATTCACATTAACGAGCGATACGTGTGGAAATTTCCCAACCGTGCTCAACAACGGAAATTTGACCAACGCTTCGTATCACTCTTGGACTGCGTCATATCCTGGGGCCGATCGCGAAGGGAATGAACGGATGAATGGTGGAGCGGAAATTGAAGGCGCCTTGAAGCAGGGCCGACTCTTTTCGTATGTCGGTTCCGTTCCTGTTTACAGTTCGCCACTCGATCCCACCGGTCGACTTCGCAGTTATTCCTTGAATGCTTTCGTCGGTGTGTCTGTTCCAAACGATGTTGCAAATTATGGAAAAGCGTGGATTGGTTGGTACTGCAGTCAAGGCATCACGCCGCGCACGTGGAAGTCGACCCACTTGGCGCAAATCAAAGTGCCGTCGCACACGATCATGTCGATCGTCGAGCAAGATGGGGGACCCAATAATTACAACACGCACGGATGGGTGATTGATCCGCGGCCGCCTGCTGGTTCGATTGCACCTGTTGGCACGCTGAATCCAAGTGCTTGGGCGACCGCGTCTGGATGGGCGGGATGGATCGACACTCCTGCGATGTGGGCGCCGAGCGCGGTGACATACAGCTATGTCGATGGATCGACGGAGTCTTATTCGTTTCAAAATCCAACTGTTGTTGCGACGATGCAAGAGTCCCAAAGTCTGGGAAATACGCACGCATATGTTCAGCCTCCTGATGCAAGTGGTGATGCAATGCGGCGCGATTGGATGCACTTTCGCGATCGATTGCTGCCTGGCGTGATACCTCCGATGATTCCAAGATTTCAGTAGCGCGACGGAAACACATAAGGGATCAGCCGTGAAAAGATCCCGCCGGGCTCAGACAGTCCTCGGCGACCGACACGATCCAGTTCGCGAAATTTTATTGCAAGTGCAGTCGGCCGCCTGCGGAACTCGCCCGGCAGAATTTTTCAACGGCTGGAAACGCAAGTTGAAGTGCGACGGAAACAGACGCGGATACAGCTGCGGATACGGCCACAGATACAGCCACGGAATTGCATAA
>JBEELA010000207.1:0-4724 GCA_041168365.1 Planctomycetota bacterium | reverse complement strand
AACTTGTCCAGGGACAGTAATCGGCAACCATCCATCCATTGGCATCTTGTTCATGCCTGCAAAGTGTTCCTGCGACAGAAGAGCAGGTGATCGACCGCTGCCGTTCACTCCGTGCAGTGATTTTCCATCCCACACGATTGCAAATGCATCGCCACCGATTCCGTTTGTTGTGGGCTCGGTCACCGTCAACACCGCAGCTGCTGCGATCGCCGCATCTGCAGCGCTTCCACCCTGACGCAACATTTCAAGTCCAGCTTGCGCTGCAAGTGGCTGGCTCGTTGCCACCATTTCGCCGCCGAAAACCAGCTGTCTTTGCGATGGATATGGCAGATCTTCCGAACATGGAATTGCCGCTTGAATCATTGATGATGAGAGTACCCCGATCGCATTGCGCGAGTCCACGGTTGTCCATTCGAGTCTTTGAAAACCTTGGGATTACTTTGGAAAATCGCTGGAGCCTAGACCGCCAATCTCATCAGCAAATTGCACGATGACGGTCACGGGTCGCCCAAGCGATCTGGTGAAAAGTTCGCTAAAGAATTTCGCTGCAACTTGCCGCGCTTCGATTCGAACTTCTGCAAGTGCAGGCTTTGTCTGCGCAGTTTCAATGACAGCTTGTCGAAGAAGGCGCTTTGCTTCGTCGATATCGCCGCCGCTTGGAATGAGGTGTTCCATCCAATCGTTGTCGATGTAGACCTTTATTTTTCCAGGATCCGATTGGACCTCAACCACTTTGTCATTCACGATCGGCGCTGGAAGAGTCAGCATGACGATGCTTTCGCTGATGGCTTGAGCATTCCAATGTTCGTCGTTTGGTCCATTAGATGGAATGATGTACTGCGCACGATTGCCGGGCACAGATAGAAAAATATGCACGGAACCGACGGGGACTTTGAATATCCACGGACCAACCGTTGTCTGGCTGTCATACTGAACATTGGTATCGATTTCACGCCAGCCAACGAGCAGTCCACCTTGTGGTTGCAGATCCCCAAGTGCACTGGTCAATGTGCTGGTGATCGTATTTTGTACGAGAGAGAAATTTTTGATGGCATCACTGATCTTGTCACACGATCGAACCCCGAAAAAAATCCCCGCAGCAAGAATGAGCAGCACAAAGATCGTTCCGACGCCAGAACGACGTTTCGGAGCCGATGATGAATTGGAGTTTGAATATTCGTCAGCCATGCGCAGCGTGAAGATACTTTATGCATTGAAAAAATAAATCATCACCCAATGAACAAACTTGCAACACTTCCAGTCATCCAACACGCGAGTGCCCCTGCGACCATTGCGCGCAGACCCAGTGACGCAAAGTCACCGCGTCGATTTGGTGCCATTGCGCTCAGTCCGCCGATTTGAATTGCAATCGACGGCAAATTTGCAAATCCGCAGAGCGCATATGTAGAAATTTGCGCTGCACGAAAGCCAATTGTTCCGTCACGAAGCGACGCACTCAAATCGACATATGCCACAAATTCGGTAGCAATAATTTGTTGACCCATGAGTGAACCAACCTTGCGCGCGTCTTCCGAGCCCACGCCCATGCACCAAGCAAGGGGAGTGAAGACATAGCCAAGGATATTTTGAAATGTCAGCACTGGGATTCCGTGTGCGACACGCCACGCTGCGATTGAGTCAATCTCACTCAGTGCTGTCAACGGATAATTCAACAACGCCAAGAGCGCAACGAAAGCGACAAGCATCGCTGCAACATTCAGCGCAAGTCGCAAACCATCTGTCGCTCCTTCGGCTGCTGCATCCATCACATTGCAGGCGGTCTTTGGAATCGTCTTGAGAGCATCAAGAGATTCATCTCGCGGAGTTTCCGTTTCTGGCAGCATCAGCTTCGCCATCACTAATCCCGCTGGCGCAGACATCACGCTTGCCGTCATCAAATGTTTCGCCATCAGAATGCGAGTTTCATCTGAATCACCACCGAGCATCACGATGTATGCCGCCATGACACTGCCTGCGATTGTCGCAAATCCCACTGTCATAACAGCCATAATTTGCGATCGCGTCATCGTTGCAATGAACGGCTTTACGGTGAGTGGAGCTTCAGTCTGACCAACGAAAATATTCGCTGATGCAGAAAGAGCCTCAACACCAGTGACATTCAGTACGCGGCGAATGACCCATGCCAACACTGCCACAAGGCGCTGCATAATTCCCAAGTGATAAAGAACAGCCATCAACGATGCGAAGAAAATAATAATTGGGAGCACCTTGACAACAAATATGAACCCCCACGGACCGCTTGGATCTGCGGCTTTTCCAAAGATGAAGGACGTGCCGGAATCTGCAAATGAAATCACGCGAGTCACACCAGCAGCGAAAATATCAAAGACGCGAACAACAGGTGGAAATCGCAGAAAGAGAAATGCAAGCAACAGTTGAATTGCAACTCCAGAGACGATCGTTCGCACATTAATTCGACGTCTGTTCGTAGAAAGCGCAAATCCAATCGCAAGAATGACTCCAATGCCAATCAGGCCAGTGAGTTGTTGCATATGCGCTTGAGAATACTGACTTGTGAATCATCATTGCGACGGCGCGAAACACTTTGCGCAGCGAGGTTGGTAATCACCAACACCGCCAACGACGATCCGCTGAGAATTTGCGATCAATCGTTGCGTGTGTATTGCCTTGTTGCCACAGAGAGCACAAACTCCCACAAGCCGAGTCGTGTCGTTTGAAAGCGGAAACAATGATGGGAAAGGCTCAAAGACATCGCCGCGGTGATCAAATTCCAATCCGACAACGATGACGCGTGATCCCTCAGATACAAGTGTGGCACACACTTGTGAAAGTTCTTCGTCAAAAAAATGCGCTTCGTCGATCGCAATGATTTGTATGCGATTCGAAATCCGCAGTTCGCCAATACGCGTGAGAATTTCTGCTGCGTTCAGTGCCGCAAATGCTTGAATACGCTGGCCAGTGTGCGTGACTAATTCCTGTTGGGCATATCTCGTATCGGTTGTTGGTTTGATCGCAAGTGTGGAGAAACCCAATTCCCGCGCGCTCTCAATGCGGCGAATCAACTCCGTTGTCTTGCCAGAGAACATCGGGCCGCAAATTAT
The DNA here is from genome assembly GCA_041168365.1 of Planctomycetota bacterium. Lineage (GTDB taxonomy): Bacteria > Planctomycetota > Phycisphaerae > Phycisphaerales > SM1A02 > F1-60-MAGs104. The sequence continues at coordinate 1,641 of JBEELA010000207.1, read as the reverse complement.
TTCGAGGCGACCGAGACTTTGGCTTGACATGAAATGTGATCAGCCTCTCAAGATGTCGGAGCCAAATGCGCTTCCTTGACTTTGCGAGCCGCATCGATTCTGCGCTTTGCATAAGCGATCGCAGCATCAGAAACACTATCTGTATGAGCAGACTCTCGCATCACGGCAAGCGTTGTCTCTTCGATTGCCGCAACCTTCTGATCGATGGTCGCTTCAGTCATGCCAAGATGCAATCCGCCGAGCCGAATCAGACCACCAGCGTTGGCGATGAAATCTGGTGAATAGAGAATGCCGCGCTTCTTCAACAGTGCTCCATCAGTATGCGGATTCATCAGTTGGTTGTTTGCGGTTCCACAAATAATCTCGCAGTGAAGGTTGGTGATTGTCGCGTGATCGAGCATTCCACCCATCGCACAAGGTGCCAAAATGTCCAGCTTTTCGTGGAAAAGATTGCGGTCGTTGCCGATCGCAACGCAACCAAGTTCTTCAACGGCGCGCTTCATTGTTGGCACATGCACGTCGGTCACCATGACCGCAGCGCCAGCTGAACGAAGCAACTTTGCCAACTTGTAACCCGTCGCACCACATCCTTGAACGCCGACGGAAAGATTCGAGAAATCAACCTTGCGACCAAGATGTCGCAGGCATGCCTTCATCGAATTGAAGCAACCAAGTGCAGTCCAGGGACTCGGATCACCGCCATGCGAAACAGCTTCGCCGCCCATGATGTGGCGACATTCTTGCGCCATCCAATCACAGAACTGCGGACTGACTCCAACATCTTCTGCAGCGATGTACGAACCGCCGTGACTTTCAACGAATCGACCCATCGCGCGCCCTTGAGCTTCCGTTGGTTGTTCGCCTTGCTTATTCAAGAGGATGACACTCTTGCCGCCGCCGAGAGCGAGATCCGCAGCAGCTGCTTTGTATGTCATTCCTTCGGAGAGTCGCAGCACATCGAAAATCGCATCATTCTCATTTCCATAATGGAAGCGTCGCGTTCCACCAAGCGCATTGCCAAGCACTGTCGAGTGGATCGCAATGATCGCCCTCAATCCCGTTGCAGGATCATTTGTGAAGGAGATGCGTTCGTGACCGTGCTGAACCATGCTTTCAAGAATGTGCATTCAATGCTCCAAAGAAAATTTTGAACCGATCTGGCTGCGATACACGAAGGGAAAAGAATAGACGATGAGGGTCTTACTGACCAAACTGTCGGAAAAATTGGGAAAATCTAGTGAAAATCGTTTCGCTGCTTAATCCACTTTTTGACCAGTGAACGCCGTTCCACTTCCGAACTGTGGAATGCCGTGGGTCGCAATTGGCAGCCCAGTTCCGCGAGCAGCCATCACTGGCGTGCGCTCTGGAATGGAAAACTCCGCATTGCTGAGACCATCCGCTTGGGCGAGAACCGAATCTGCGCATGTGCGAGTGATTGCGTCGATATTCCAGCGAAGACCGCGCGTCTCTTCATCGATCCCAGCATTTGCAAGTGCGCACAGTTGATCGACCACCAACATTTCATGTGCAAGCTTCGCACCTTCCAACCCTGATCGCAATCGTGCATCGCACTTACTGAGCGTGCATGAAACTGCATGAATCCACATCGCACATTTTGAAAGGCGCGCTTGGATGAATTGA
>JBEELA010000206.1:0-4444 GCA_041168365.1 Planctomycetota bacterium | reverse complement strand
CGATTCGCAGCAATCCATGAAAATTCGCGACCAGAACGATTCGCAACACGCACCTTTGCTCCGGTGACCAATGACATCAGTCCACTCCGCGCAAGACCTTGCGCATCAATCACCAAGTCATAGCGACCACGACGAAGGCGCCAAAACCATTGAATCGTCTTGATCGCCGTCTTTGGATTGCGCCAACAAGACCGGAATTCTCGCTTTGGAAATTTGACCACGCCGTCAATCGCTGGATGCTCTTGGATTGCAGGAGACCATCTGTCTTCAACAACCCAATCGATAACAGCCTTTGGAAAGGTCTTTCGCAGCGACCAAAGCAGTGGAACCGTTCGGCACACATCGCCGAACGCGCTTGGGCGCACAATGAGGATGCGCCGGGGAACCGTCCGCATAGGAATAACGAATAGAAGTATAGTGAAAACTGTCAGTTGGATTTTTCGCAAGGACCAAAGTCATCGTGAGCCAAGCAGACCCAAAATCAAATCCAACACCTCTACAAGGTGACTCTGCTCTGCCTGGGAGTTCTTCGCCAGACCCTGCAGCGAGTGCGAGTGGCGATAGTGGCGGCTCGCGCAGTGGAAGCTCTTCAGATTCCGTGATTGGAAAACTTGTCGTTGACAAAGGCCTTGCAACGCAGGCCGAGGTCGACGCGGCATTTGCCGCTATGAAAACTCCCGCAGGACAAGTGAAGGCCTTTGTCGACATACTTGTCGAGGGTCAGATCGTGACCCGTCGACAACTTGCGCGATTGCGTTCTGAAGCTGAAAGCGACAAATCTGTTCTGCGCATTCCTGGCTATCAGATGATTCGCAAACTCGGTGCCGGTGCGATGGCTTCAGTCTATCTCGCAAAGCAAACAAGTCTCGACCGACTTGTTGCGATCAAGATTCTACCTCACCGATATTCCGGCGATGCGAACTTTATTGAGCGTTTTTATAAAGAAGGACGCGCCGCCGCGAAACTTTCAGATCCAAACATTGTTGGCGCATTCGATGTCGGACAAGTTGGTGAGCAGCACTTTTTCGTCATGGAATATGTCGACGGCGAGACTGTTTATGAACGAATTGTGAAAGCCAAGCGGCTCACAGAACGCGACGCTCTCACAATTACACGGCAAGTTGCCAGTGCTTTGAAACACGCCCACGCTCGCGGTTTCATTCACCGTGACATCAAGCCAAAGAACATCGTTATGACTAAATCAAACGTTGCGAAATTGGCTGACTTGGGCCTTGCGAGAGCCATCAGCGATAAGAAGTCTGCAGAAGCCGAGAAAAACAAGGCGTTTGGAACGCCGTATTACATCAGTCCAGAGCAAATTCGTGGTGCAGTCGACATTGGGCCACCTGCGGATATTTATGGACTCGGGGCAACTTTTTATCACATGTTGACTGGACGAGTCCCATTTCAAGGAGTCAATCCAACTCAGGTCATGCAAAATCATCTGTCTGCAGAACTGATACCACCTGATCAAGTCGTGAGTGGTATTTCTCAGTCGACAGCGGAGATTGTTGAGATGATGATGAAGAAGTCTCCGCGTGATCGATATCAAACCGCTGCAGAGCTGTTGGAAGATATTGACCATGCACTTGCGGGAGAACCTCTTCGTTATGCAAGCCGATCGGTCGACCTCTCAAAGATCGCCACCGAGGTGGAGGGCGAAGCCCAAACCGAGGTGCAAACAAAAAGTTCGCAAGGATTATCTGGGCTCGCCATCGGCCTGATCGTCGGCCTCAGTTGCCTCTCTGGGCTGCTATTTCTTCTGCTGCTCTTGAAGAAATAGTGACTGCCTGCATTCAAAATCCACCGACAAATTCAAATCAAGATGCTGCTAGAGAAGCTCAACCATCATCTCAACTTCAACGCACGCATTCAACGGCAGAGCATTTGTTCCGATCGCAGCGCGAGCATGACGACCAGCCTCACCAAAGATCTGCTGCAATAAATCACTTGCGCCATTGGCAACCTTTGGTTGTTCAGAAAAACCATCGTCGCAAGCCACGAAAACTCCAAGCCTGACGATTCGCGAGACCTGCGCAAGCGTTCCGCCGCACTCGGCAGCCACAACAGCAAGCCCGTTCAGGACGCATTGCCGTGCGCATTCTTGAGCCATTTCGATGGAAACGACCGAGGGAACTTTCCCTGTGGCGACCAATTTCCCTTCTCGAAATGGCAATTGGCCACTCACAATTAACAAATTTCCTGTGCGGACCGATGGCACGTAGGCAGCGACGGGCTTGGGAGCCACAGGCAAAGCAAGTCCAAGTTTGGCAAGCATTTCCATTGCAATATGAGGGGTCGAGGTTGTCATAACTTCCAAGAATAGCGATTTGGGAAATAAATATATTGAAAACAAAAACTTGACTAGACCTGAATCCGAGGTAGATTCGTATAGATCTCATACAGATTCGTATCGGTCTTCAAGTTTCGCATCATGTATCAAGTATCAAGCATCATTGGCTTGCTGAGTCTCATACCCGAGCGGAAAGCTCAAATCGTCCTTCGTAAGTTTATGGTCCTATATCTTTCGGACCAATACCTTCCGACCCAGCAGCCGACATCTTGGCGCTCGTTTCGTTCGATTTACAATTCGAATTATTGAAGAGTATAAACTTCAATCAAGTTTCTAAGGTCATCCTTGGAACAATTCGCTCGTAAATCTGCGAAGCCCACCTGAAATAGTGCTTTCATTTTTTTAAGTTGTTTTATGTTTGTTTCTTATTTGGCGTACACGGACGTTCCGTTTACGCAAAAGTAGAAATCCCCGTACTTCAAGGACAATGTCGATGACTGTAATTAAAGAAAAACCCCGTGCATTTACCTTAGTTGAACTTCTCGTTGTGATTGGAATCATTGCGGTGCTTATCGGAATCCTCCTGCCCGCGCTTTCCAAGGCGAGAGATCAGGCGAATACCGTGAAAGATTCGAGCAATATCAATCAAATTCACAAGGCATTTGTTATTCAATCGGCTCAAGATAGTCAGCAAAGGCTTTTGACCCCAGGCTTGGTAAATCGAAAAGGCGTCAGTTTAACAGGAACTGGAGCCCCAATCCAAATCTCAGGTTCGGGAGATGAAAACTATGGGTGCAACAAGACCGCATACCTTTACTCTGCTGGGGTTGCGAAAGAGTTGTTCAATACAGACATTTTAATTGGGCCTACTGAATACCCAGGATCAAAGTGTGTTGAAAAGGGTCAAGGAGCCGAGGTCGGTGCCGTTGGGGATCTTCCATACGACTACACAAAGTATAATCCTGCTCAAGATAATTCTGATGTGCCCGGAATTGCAACTATAAAGGGTTACTGGGATAACACTTTCGTAGCAAATATTCATTCAAATGCTGCCGGTTCTGACGGCCAGCCGGTTTCCCACACTTCATACGCTCATCAGGCTATGTTTGGCCAAAGGAAGAAATCTTCTTGGAAAGCCACAGCCGGCGGATTGCGCCCATTGATAGCAACTCGTGGACCTGGCTTACCAGGAGCAGGATGGAACAATGGTCCCGCTGACAATAGCGCTTCCAATTTCGCTCTGACTCTAACAAGCCCCACTCTGTTGTTGCACGGTTCAAAGAAAGAATGGTCAGGGAATATTTGCTACGGCGACAACCACGTCGAATACTCACAAACTATTTATCCGCTGCAGGTTGGTTTTGACTGCGGAGGCTCTGGGACTCTTGATAGAGACAATGTGTTTAGCTGTGATTTCATTTGCAATGACACTGGATCAACAGGAGCAAAGAAACAAAACGATGCGTCTGTCAATTTCACAATTGGAACTCCAACCGAAACGGGTGGAACTATCGTTTATGACCAATTAACCCCTCCGTAATTTCTTCAAAAAAGAAAAATAGAAAGAGAAAAACTATGAAAAATCAACCTATAAATCAAATTGGAGAATCTATGAAAAAGCTTCGCCGTGGTTTCACTTTGATCGAGTTACTTGTCGTTATGTCGATCATCGCTTTGTTGCTTGGAATCCTTCTCCCTGCTCTTGCGAAAGCACGAAAAAATGCTCTGCAAGTCAAATGTGCGACCCAAGTCAAGCAAATGCATGCAGGACTCATTACTCAAGCAAACGACGATGCAAAGAATAATTTTCTTCTGCCTGGCGAAGTGAATCGACTTGCAATCAATGGTGCTCAAGTCCCAGGCCGAGGGGATTTTGACGAGGCAAAGAATTCTCACCGAAATCTTTGGTCCGCAGGAGTCGCAAAGAATTTATTCCCATGCGTGCTTCTTGTAAGCCCAGCGGAAATCAGTTCGAAGGTCCTTGTTTGCCCAACATACCAATTTAATAAGTATAAGCCTGCGGCAGATACCTATTGGGATGGAGATGCGACTGCTGCCGGTGGATCGGCCGCGAGTTTATTCGACATTAACGGCACAGGAACGACAGGTGGTATCGGTGCTTCTTCGGTTTCATATGCAGCGATGCCCCTC
>JBEELA010000205.1:0-2894 GCA_041168365.1 Planctomycetota bacterium | reverse complement strand
AACCATACGACCTGAGCCTTGGCATCTTCGAGGAAATCAAAAGTCGTTGCCAACTTTCCATCACCCGTGGATTTCCCAAATCCACGGTCATCGCAGCGAATCGAGGCGATGCCAGCTTGCGCGAGCGTCGTCGCAATTGCACGAAATGGTTTATGGCCAAAGATCGTTTCATCTCGATCCTGCAGTCCACTTCCTGTGATGAACACAACTGCAGGAACACGGTGCGCTGGCGATGCGTCTTCAGGCAATAAAAAAGTTCCTGCAAGTTTATTTCCGCTTGGACCATCAATCAAGATTTCGTTCACAGCTTCGCTGGCGTCTTGCCTAGCAACAGCAACTTTAGCGCCCTGCCCCCTGCTTGCCATCGAGAATCCAAGACAAGAAAGCGAGACCAAGAAAGCGCAATTAAAAATATTCATTTCATCAGTTTACGAAATGCCCTGCAGAAGAATCTCGAGCCCGAGTAGAGTGAAAAACTCAGCGAGATGTCGCCGCAGCCGCACGCCAAGCCAAGCGCGGTGCGTCAGTCCAAAGTCCTTCGATGTCATAGAAAGCGCGCTGAGTTGGTTCGAAGAGATGCGCAACCACATCAACGAAATCGACCACGATCCAACTTGTTCCACTATCAGCATCTGTTCGCCATGCAGGCGAACCTTGCGTCTTACCCAACTTGTCGATCGCTTCACCCACGGATTTCATTTGGCGTTGACTTGTTCCTGATGCGATCAACATGTAATCGCAAATCTGTGATCGCCCAACAAGGTCAAGGATCACAACGTCAGAACATTTTAATTCTGACATTAACTTTGCAGCATCAAGCGCGAATGACTTCGTGCGTGCGGCATCACTCTTTATGGTTGATCGACTCATCGCGCGCAAGCAAATTTAACGTGACAGATCAGCGACCACTTCCAGTGCGACCGCCACCAGAGCGACCAGCACCACCACTTGGTCGAGCCCCACCACCAGTACGACCGCCGCCAGTGCGACCGCCGCCGCCAGCGCGAGCTCCGCCACCAGTACGACCACCAGCAGAACGGCCGCGTGGGCCACCGCCAGATGAAGATGAACCACCACCGCCACCGCCGCCGCCGCCACCGCCACCGCCGCCGCCACTGCTTCCACCAAAGCCGCGATCGGAATCAGGTCGAACTGTGAAAGTGCGCTGTGGCCCGCGAATTTCTTCGCGGCGCTTGATCTCAGAGGGCTTCTCGTGATATTGCCGACGCTTCAGGTCTTTGGTAATTCCTTCACGCTCGCACAACTTCTTAAAGCGGCGAAGCATCTGTTCTGCTGTTTCATTTCCTCTGCTCTTGACTCGAATTGGCATTGCGTTTGAATCCTTTGTATGGGGTGAGTCCCGAATTAGAGCATAATTTGTCATTCCAAGCAAGCCGACGCCAATCATGGGAAAGTACCCCCGGACCGCTCTCCAATGCCGCTCATTATTGATGTCAACAATCTCCTGCACGTCACTGGCGTTCTGCCCCCAGAAATTGCGGGCCTTGATGAAGCTGAATTGGCGGAACTGATCGGAAGAAGCCGTTTTCAGCGAGAAGCCGCCTGCCTCGTTTGTGATGGTCCCGCTCGTGGGCGGCCGACCGGAGATCTGGGATCAATTGTTTTTCATTATGCCGGCAGCAACAGTTCAGCTGATGCCGTCATCGCCCAGATGGTGGATGGTTGCTCGGCTCCTCGAAGAATGACTGTTGTCACAAGCGATCGCGCGATTCTCAAGCATGCGAAGCGCCGTCGATGTACGACAATATCGGCGAATGAATTTCTTGAGATTCTTGCGCGCGATCACGCCGCAGCAGGACGCGGTCCACGAAATGCACGAGGTGGATCTGGCGCAAAAGGCTCGAAAGCGAGGCCGCAGATCGATCCATTGACGCAACAGCAAATTCAAGCATGGAAAGTTTTTTTCGGTCTCGACGATCCTCAAAAATTGGAAGCACTCAAACTCTCTGCACGTGAAGGTCCTGCGCATCGCAAGCCCCACGATCGGCGTACGCCTCGTCAACTCTGAGCACTCTCTCTCGCATACCCTTTCTCCATGAGCGATTCCATGGAAGATTTTCCATTCATCCGATTTGAAAAGCAGCCAACTGTCAAATTAGGATTCCAGCCTGTTGTGATGGACTTCGAGCATCCACCAAAGGATCCTGTTGTTGAAATTCTGCGCTGGCTTGACGAGGCTTTTCAACTCCCAATTCCAAATCCGAACGCGATGTCAATTGCGACTGTGAATGCTGACGGAACTCCGTCGCTGCGTGTCGTCTTGCTGAGGGGATTTGACGAGCACGGTGCGGTTTTCTTCACAAATCGTCTCAGTCGAAAAGGGCTTGCTTTATCGCATTCTCCGCAGGCTGCGCTGCTTTTTCACTGGGATCATCTTGATCGGCAGATTCGAATTGAAGGCAAAGTAACGGCGACGAGCGATGCGCACAGCGATGCATATTTTTTCGGACGGCCTCGTATGAATCGAATTGGTGCATGGGCAAGCGATCAAAGTCAACCGCTTGCAGATCGTGCGACATTTGAGAAGCGCATTCGCGAAGTTGAAAATCGCTTCGAAGGCAAAGAAGTTCCCAGGCCGCCACATTGGGGTGGTTATCGCGTCGCACTCGAATCAATCGAGTTTTGGCAGGGTGATACGAATCGTCTGCATGAGCGAATTGTGTATCGTAAATCAGGCGCCGGCTGGAACATCGGTCGACTTTTTCCATGAACCTGCTGATCCGTTCGCGCCTCGATTCGGTCCGCCCCGATTTTCGCGCTCGCGCTTCGGCGGAATCCATCCTCCGCGCACGATCACCCGCCCTGCGCCCACAATCTCTGTGAGTTTTCGTAGTACGCCCGTATCCGCAACAATTCGAACTCCGTGAGGTAGA
>JBEELA010000204.1:0-3310 GCA_041168365.1 Planctomycetota bacterium | reverse complement strand
ATGTTATTTCGCCATTCAATATAATTTGCCCAGCACCCAGAAGTGCAAGAGCTCCCGCCGCCACTTCAGTGATGGTGATGGTGATCAACATCATTTTCACTTGACCGCGAAAGGGAGTCTTGGAAAAATGTCCAGTCAGCCAGCTAAGGTTGTCACCGAAATTGAAGACCTTATCCAAGCCAGATTGCAAAAACAGAATTGCTAAGAACAACGCGGTGATGAGCTGTGAAAAATGAATTGGGTTGAGCAGGTTTTGCATAGTGTCAATCTAAAAAAGAAGGTTTCGGATTCTGGGCTCTCGCTTTTGAAAACGAGCGTTGTCATTGTGTTTACTTAGGCGAAGGATTCTCAGGTGGCGGCGACGGAATCGTAAACGATGCTCCGCCCATCATCGAACCGATCCCTCCACCGACCTTGCGCTTCTTGCTTTCGGGAAGTGGCGCGAGTTTTGCTGCGAGATCTGCGCCGAGCGTCCCAGAAAGTTCTCGAAAGACTCGACGATTCTGTTCGTCGCGCTCAAACTTGATTGCTGTCAATTCTGCGGCGCGTTCGCGCCGAGCGATGGCTGCCTTTGCCGCATCATCAACGGCGATCACATCGGGGGTTGGCTTTGATTTCACCGCGACGATTCGATCGCGAATCAAACGCGAAGTAGTGCGCCAACTCTTTTGGAGTGCGATCACTTGCTGGCGAATTGAATCGCTCAAAGCCAGAGCGAGCGCACCTTCAAATCGATCTGAAAGATCCGTCCCATCCTTCAGGTCTCGGGAATACAACTGATCATCCCAGGCATCCTGCAATCGCTGCGCGGCTTCGGGGGAGAGGCGAGACTTCAAGCGAGGAATCGCATCATTCGCAGCTGTTTGCGCCGCTTTGTTCGCACGCTGCGCCTCTTGTTGGAGTTTCATAAAACCCTCCATATTTCCGTCAGCCATCACGGCCTGTCCCTGCTGAATAGCGCCGCCGTTCTGTTCGGCGAATTGTGGCACCGGTGATGCAGCTTGCGCCTTTGATGACGCAGTGACATATGCGTGGGTACGCGATGCGAGGTCTGCGCAGACAGCGGCAAGTTCTGGACCAACGGCTTTCCAATCCGACGATGACAGCTTCGACGAAAACACGGACTGCACTGGATCATGCTGCGAGCGGCCAGAAAAAACATCGCCACTTCCCGACGCAGCAGCTCGTTCACTCTCGAGTTGACGCCATGCGGTCAACCATGAAACAACTGGGCGACCAGCCTCAGGTACGACCGACGGAAGAATCTCATCAAGCTTCGAAGTTTCAAGAGCGAGCAATTCAGCACGCAACGCTTCGCGATCGGCAACGCGTTGTGCGCGCACAGCTGGATCAACAAGCTTGATAGATCCATCAGGCCCCAGCTCGAACATCCCATCTGGCATCATCGAACTGCCCGATTGAGATGCTTTGGCCGCTTCGGTGATTTCTCTTGCATCAGAAAGTAAATCATCGATCGCCGTCTCGCTGACCGCCATCATCGTTTCATCAACACCAGCCGCAGCAAGCACGGGCTTGATGTCCTCGAAACGCATCAATTTTGGTAGTGGATTGGGGCGACTGAATCCCCCTGCGCCACCGCCCAATTCGATCGTCACTCCTTCGCCCATTCCCATTCCTTCACCTTCAATCACGAATCCACCGCCCTGCATTTCGATCCCTTCAAATTCCATCCCTTCTAAGTTGAATGCCATACCGCCGGCATCGCCTGGGTCAGCAGCAAACACCATGACTGACGAAATGACCGCTTGAACTTCCTGCCCGCCTTGGCCATGTTCTGCGCCAACAATTTGCACGTCTTCTGGTGCGTCTTGAAGACGGATTCCAGGCTTCGATGTAGTGACCGTCTTTGGATCATGCTTTGCATCACCCTTCGGATCAAGCAGCGCTGCGATTGCAGCAGCGGCGCGGTCTGTGGCTGCAGCGCCTTTGTCTGCCTTTTCAGAACCGTCATCATTCACAGCAGAACCGAACATGGCGAATTGATTGCCGTTGGTTGTGACAAGCGCAGACTCCTTTGCACTCGGCCACCATTCGGTAACCCAATTCGCGCAGATTGCATCGAGTTGCGTGGCAACCTCTGGAGTGATGAGGCTTGGAGATGTTGTCCACGCTCTGCTCAATTTGCTCGGACCATGATCCGACGTTTGAAAAATTGAACCCGCATCGTTTTTCCATCGCGCAAGCACCTTCGCTTGCTCACGACCTGAAAGGAGCGGCATCATCGAATCGATTGTGCGCAGATCTAGTTCGATCGATTTGATGCGCGCCGCCGATCTTTCTGCAAGAGCTTCTTTCATGATCGCTTCGCTGACTGTTTCTTGCGCTTGGAACCATGCTTGAATATCTGCCTGAAATTGCTTTGGATCTGGTGAATTTGGATCAGCCTGCGGTTGGGTCGGAAGCGGATGCTTTTGTTTCGCATCGAAGCGGCGCAGTGGCACATTGAGTGTTGCGTCACGCAAACGCCGCACGATGGCTTGACGCTCAACGAGATATTGATCGAGGAATGGCTTTAACACGACTCGCTTTTCTGCAGAGAAGTCTGCCCCATCGACAATTTCAAAAATGTCCACTGCCTTGCGAGCAAACATTCCATCTCGCAGCGTGCTGGAGAATGCCAGGTCTCGGCGAATTTCAAGCAGCATAAGAAGCTGATTGACTGCCGCGGTTTGATCAGTTCGTGCTGCACCGCGAATCGCATCGAGCAGAGGTCGCTCTGCATCATCGATGGCTTGTGCCGCTGCACGACCTTTGCTCTGGCGGGTGCGCGCTTCTTCGATTGATGACGGCTGAACACCAGCCAAGCCTTGCCATTCGATAATGAGGGCGGCGACAGAAGTGGAGTATCGCTGAACATAAGCTGCATAATCCGCAAGGATCTTGACGCGCTGCGCGTCATCGAATCCAGCAGATTTCAGACGAGATTCCAGATCCGCGCTGCGAAGAGGCTCAACATCGGCGGCGCGTGCAGTGGGCGTAAAGAAAAAGGTTGCGAGCAGTGCACACATCATTGCAAGACACAAAAGACGGGTGATTGGTTTCATGGGAAAGCTCCTTCAATTGAATTCGGCCCCAACACAGATGCAAGATTGAAAACGGCTCAATCGGGTTGAAGATACCCGTAGACCAACGACCGCACCAATTCGCTCTGTGATTCCAAGACGTTCACCCAAACGAAGACATGAACGTCATGGTGATGCCGATGGTGCAACCGAACCGTGCTGTTCCCCGCGGATTGTCGCCAGAATGTCCGCGAGAATGCGAGGATCTTTATTTGCGTTTATATGCG
>JBEELA010000203.1:0-5856 GCA_041168365.1 Planctomycetota bacterium | reverse complement strand
ATTTGCAATGTACGGCGCGCAAGTTGCGGCACTTAACATAGCCATGCTTTTCTTTGGCCAACGGATTGCAAAGGATTATCCAGGAGCGACATCGCTCGTTCCATATTTCATTGTTTGTATTGGTGAGATTTTGCTGTTGACGCTTTGATGTCAGCAAGCACGCGCCAATATCCAGCACACAAAAAACACAAATACCCCAACCAGTTGGTCAGGGCATTTGCAATTCCGTTGTCTCACCGAAGTCTTTCGTCTCGCCCTTTGGCGAGACTGAACAAGCGGCGAGACTCAAAATAGCGGGGGCTGGATTTGAACCAACGACCTCCGGGTTATGAGCCCGACGAGCTACCAGGCTGCTCTACCCCGCAGTCAGGACATTGACTATAGATATTTTTTCCCTTTTCGTCAATCATCTATGACTTTTGACAATTGCAACGCGGATCGCGCGGAGCCTATGCTCAATAGCCTTCAATCAATTGGGGAAAATCACTATGACATCAAATCAAACATGGGTTGTGAAATACAAACTGCCAAGCGATCAAGTGCGAACGCCGCGCGAAATCATTGTCACCGCCATCAGTCAATCAGATGCAAAAAAGGTTGCGCAAGCAATGATCCCATCCGCAATCATCCTCGGCGGTCCGCAACCAGTCTGTTGAAACTGTGCTTCGAATCTCACTCTTGTTTCAGGTGACTAATCTTAAAAGGACCCACTACCCCAATGACCCCAGAAACCGCCGCCGCATTCAAGCAACTTCATCACGCAAGCCTTGCTGCCAACACGCTAGACACAAAGACCAAAGAATTGATCGCCGTCGCGTGTGGTGTCACACGCCTTTGTGAGGGTTGCATCGTGCACCACACGAAAGCAGCGAAAATTGCTGGCGCAACTCTTCAGGAACTTCACGAAACGCTCGATGTCTGCACAATGATGAATGGCGGCCCAGCAACGATTTACGGAAAAAAAGCGATTGATGCATACGGCGCGTGACGCTTGGGGACCGCTTTTAAATCTTAACGCGATGTAAACATATTCGCTCCGCACTAAATCTTTGTGGATAGTTGCATCTAATCGCTCTTTCCTTCCGTAAAGATTATTTTCTATTTCAAAATTGTCCCTTGCGGACTTCCAAAGACAAAGAGCAAACCAATATGTCCAAGCAACTCGTTCGCATCCGCAAGTACCCCAATCGCAGACTCTACGACACAACTCGTAGCACTTTTATAACAACTGAACAACTTTACACAATGGTTCGCAGTGGTACGCAAGTTCAGGTTGTTGAGAGCACTTCCGGAATCGATATCACAAACATCGTGCTACTGAATGCGATAATTGAACGCGATCCATCACGGATTTGTTCTATGGCATCAGATATATTTCATCAAATGATTATGGGAAGCTCTGATGTTGGCGAAGTCTCTTCTACTCCTAGCGAGTCTGAGCGACTCCAACTTCAACGATTCGATACAACAGATAATTTCGAAAAATCGAAATCAATTTCTTCGTCGAAGGCTTCGTAAGCCTGCATTACACAGTCGGCGGCTCTGGCTCTTCCGAAACCATTTGTCGAAGCTTTCGGATTTCTGGAAAACATAACGCGACTGCACCCACGACTACAAGCGTTCCAATGCCGCCAGTGACAACGCTGATGACTGGTCCCAGGAGTCGCGCAACAAGTCCACTTTCAAATGCACCAAGTTCATTACTGCATTCGATGAAGAGTGAATTGACCGCGCTCACGCGCCCTCGCAACTGATTTGGCGTTCGTGTCTGCACGAGTGTGTGACGAATGATCACGCTGACATTATCGACTGCGCCAGAAATGAACAGCGCCAAGATGCTTAGCCAACTCCAAGTCGAGATTCCAAAGACGACCATGCACACGCCGAATGTCGCTACTGACGCCAAGAGTGCTGGTCCCGCGTGACGCATCCGCGGCCGTGCGGCGAGCCAAACCGACATCAAGAACGCTCCGATGAAAGGCGCCGCTTTCAACCATCCCAAGAGCACCGGCCCGCCACCGAGAATTTCATCTGCATAAATCGGCAAGAGCGCTGTTGCGCCACCAAGGAGCACTCCAAAGAGATCGAGCGTCAGCGTCGCGAAAATCGTGCGCTCCTTATATATGTGACTCATCCCTGCGAACATGGATTGCAAAGTCATTGCTCCAGCGGTCCGCACCGCTTCACGAGGTTTCAATTGCAGAACGAAAAATGATGAAGCCAGAATCAACCCCGCGCTGAAGAGCAAGACGCCCCAAGTTGGAACTCCTATCGCCAAGATTGCACCCGCAACGATCGGCCCAAGCACGGCACAAGCTTGAAAGATGCCGCTGTTCCAAGCAACAGCATTTTCAAAAGTCTCGGGCTTCACCAACAGAGGCATGAGCGAATTGCGACTCGGCCCATTGAAACTTCGTACGCATCCTGAAAGTGCCAGCAGCGCATACCAAGTCCAAACTGATGCGCCGTAAAAACTTGCTGCGGAAAAGGAAATTGCAATGGCAACAAATCCAAACTGCGTGATCGCCAAAATCATTTTGCGACTGTATTTATCAGCAGTGTGGCCTGCGACAAGCGCTAATGCAACAACCGGGAGTGCTCGTGCGAGCCCCGCCAAGCCAAGCACCAGCGCATCATGAGTTGTCAGCCAGAGATCCCACAAGATGACCGTTGTCATCATTTGCAATCCAAATCCAGAGCATGCAAATCCGACTGCGAATACAGCATAATTACGTTCGCGGATCGCTCGGGTCATTTCGTGCATCGACATATGTCGATCTATACCGTAAATCAGCGGGGTGCGTCAAAGCGTTCACGGTTACATTTCGCTTTATGCCAACCGACGCAGATCGCAAACTTGCCGCCCGACTTCTCTGTGTTGGATTTGCAGGAACTGTCGTGGATGATTCACTGCGCGAAATGCTGCGTGCAGGAGTGAGCGGGGTAATTCTCTTTGCTCGCAACGCAACGACGCACGCAGGAGCGGGGGAGTTGGTTCGTGCGATCAAGAGTGAATCCGCTGCGCTTGGAAATCCAAAGATCTTCGCATCGATTGACCATGAAGGTGGTCGTGTCGTTCGCTTGGTCGAAGGCATGACGATCTTCCCTCCGATGCGCGAAGTTGGCGCGCTTGGTGTTGGAAGTTCCGCCGAAGCCGCTCGCATCGGCAAGATTTTTGCTCGCGAACTTCGCGCCGCAAATTTCGACGTGGACTTCGCGCCAGTTGTCGATGTCGATAGCAATGCTGCCAATCCCGTCATCGGGGCACGCTCGTTCAGCAGCGATCCCAAAGTTGTATCGCAGTGCGCAACTGCGTTCATTCAAGCGATGCAAGCGGGTGGTGTCGCAGCTTGTGCGAAACATTTCCCAGGTCACGGCGACACAGATCTCGACAGTCATTTGGATTTACCGCTTCTCCCTCATGCGATTGATCGTCTGCGTGCAACAGAGATTCCACCGTTCATCGCCGCGGCTCGTGCAGGCGTGGCTTCCATCATGACGGCGCATGTTGTCTTTGAAGCTGTTGATCCAGGTATTCCTGCAACGATGAGTCGCAAAGTGATTGAGGGTGTCTTGCGTAGTGAAATCGGTTTCGATGGTGTTGTGTTCAGCGACGATCTGGAGATGGGTGCAATCGCAGACCGAATGGGAATCGGTGAAGCTGCGATACGAGCGATTGATGCAGGAGTCGATTGCTTACTCGTCTGCCACCGAATCGATCGTCAGCGTGAAGCAGTCGATGCACTTTCGCAAGCCATCGCAAGCGGTCGTTTGCCAAGAGCGCGCGCAATGCAAGCAGCAGAACGAATTGAAAAATTGATCACGACATACGCACGGTGAACACAGCGATTGAGATTCAGGGAATCGTATGGTCTGGCTTTGCTGGTTCTGTCTTTACTGGCTCCGCAATTTTCACAGGCTCAGCAATTTTCGCCGGCTCCGCAATTTTCACTGCCTTCGGCGCTTCTGCTCGTGGAGTGAAAGGTTCACGCGACATATTGATCGCAGCAAGCGCAACCAACTGCGCAACTTCCGCAGCAAGGCTCGCATCTATTTTCTCTACTTGGTCGCTGACTTGGTGATAGTCCTCATGATCTTCAACAGAAAATAGAACCGCAGGAACTTTCTTTGCCAGAAACGGTCCCTGATCACTTCGATCTAACCAGTCCGGATGTTCATCAAGCCGCAACTTCAGTCCGATCGATTCGTTCGCTTTTTTCAGCGCAGCAACGACAGGCTCGCCAACTTTTCCACCGTCAATGAAAATTTGCCTTGGCGGACCCCGACTGATCATGTCCATATTGAAGACGCCGCGAATTTCGCCAAGTGGAACTGTCGGCGATTTCGCGTATGCCGACGAGCCAAGAAGCCCCGCTTCTTCGCCGTTGAATGCGATAAAAATGATTGTGCATCCTGCGCCATCTCCAGCCTTCGCACACGCCTTGATCGCTCGGGCAACTGCAAGTGTTCCCGCGACTCCAGATGCATTGTCATCCGCACCGTTGAAAATCTTGTCTTCACCAGTGCGCTTGGGACGCAGATGGTCATAGTGCGAACTGACGATGATGAATCCTTCGCCAAGACCGGGATAGGTGGCGATTATGTTTGGTCCAGTTTCAGGATTTTTATCCACGAGCTGCCGAAATGAATCACTCGCAGCACCAGGAGCAACACCGATCAACTCGAATCGCGCTTGAATCCATTTCGCCGATTTCTCCGCAAATGGACTTCGGAAAAATCGCCCACCCATTTCGTCGCTTGAAAGTTCGGCAACATCGGCGCGAACAGACTCGGCGGTGATCGTGCTCTTGATGAGTGCAATCGTGGCAAGCTTCGCATCATCTGCGTACGCAGGATTTCCCAGTAATCCTGCAAAAATTGCTGGGGGCAGAATTGAAAGTGTTGAAAAAAGTTTCATTGTGGCAGATCTCGGTATCGCAAAAGTCTCAGAGCATTGAATGCAACGACTACGGTACTTCCTTCGTGCAGAACCACCGCCCAGCTGAGTGGCACAACTCCAGTCACCGTGAATGGGATCAATATCCCAACAACTCCAAGAGATATCACGACATTTTGCATGATCGTTCGTCGCGCGCGACGACTGAGTCCAACAGCGAACGGCAGCTTTGACAAATCATCTGCCATCAATGCAACATCCGCCGCTTCAAGAGCTACATCAGTTCCTGTCGCTCCCATTGCAATTCCGACAGTGGCAGTTGCGAGTGCAGGAGCGTCATTCACCCCATCACCAACCATCGCCACCGATCCCCAAGTTTGCATCAATGCCCGTACTTCAACAATTTTATTTTCTGGAAGTAATTCAGCTTTCACTTCGTCGATCCCAAGCGGTTTGGCAATCACACTTGCAACTGTCGAATTGTCACCCGTCAGCATGATCAGCCTACGAATGCCAAGTGATTTCAGTCTCGCAAAGATCCGCGCAACATCAGGTCGTACTTGATCCGCCATCGCAATCGCTCCGACCACTCGTTCGCCGATCGAAATGACAGAAACAGTGCGTGCTTGTGCTTCCAGTTTTTCAATCCGCTCACGGAGCGCATTTGGAATCTCTGGATTTTTATCACGACCGAAAGCGCGCGGTCCTGCGATCAATGCACGTTCATTGGCAATCATTCCTTCAACGCCTCGCCCTGGAATTGCACGAATTGACTGAATTTCTGGCGCGCTCACCGAGTCGTTCTTTGCACGCCGCACAACTGCGAGAGCAAGTGGATGCGAAGAATGTTGGTCGAGTGCAAGCGCAATACTCAGTACATCTTGCTCTGTCGATCCTTCGCCTGCCACAACATCCGTGACTTCGGGTCGCCCTTGGGTCACAGTTCCAGTCTTATCAAA
>JBEELA010000202.1:0-2621 GCA_041168365.1 Planctomycetota bacterium | reverse complement strand
GTACTCGTCATCCGGGAAGAGTGGCCAGGGAAAAGGCCTGGATATTCAGTGACTCTTCTTGGTCCAACAAGTGCGTTCACAATTCAAATTGGCAAAGGGAGGAGCCTTGCCTTCATCAATCTCTGGCAAAGGTGGACGACGCCAGTGCCACGAATCGACTTGTTCACAGCGCGTGATGGCGACAATGACCGACCGCGCGGCATCGTTCTC
This sequence comes from Planctomycetota bacterium, assembly GCA_041168365.1. Taxonomy (GTDB): domain Bacteria; phylum Planctomycetota; class Phycisphaerae; order Phycisphaerales; family SM1A02; genus F1-60-MAGs104. The sequence goes on along the minus strand of JBEELA010000202.1, from coordinate 2,411 downwards.
AGCGGACTACGGCGGATGCTCAAGTTCTATCGACATAAGAAGCTCAGGTGAGTCGACCGCGCTCTACTCGGCATATCGCAGAGGTGGCGTCGCATGATGTAGCCTCTGTTTGCGTTGAACGAAACAAACAAAGAAGCACCTGCGAGCAACATTACGGTGTTGCCGATTCCCCCAGTGGCTTCGCGCAGCGGCATTCGCGCGATCTGGCCAATGCTCCTTGCAATACTTGCCATGCTGATCTTTTTTACTCTTTTCGCTATTGGAATGGTTTTCACTGCACTCCAGGCGCAGAACACAGGACTCATTCAAGGTCCATTTTTTTCGCTCTATAAGTTTGCAGCGTTCGTCCCGTTTATCTTCATTCTTGGCGCTTTCATGTGGAACTTTCGCCGCAACTCCGCACACAGCGCGAGACAGTGGAATGCCTTCGTCGAGAGTGAGGGCAACGCACCATGGGCTTCGCTCCTCAAGGATGGCCTAGGTTCCAAAGCAACGAGATTGCGTTTCTGGCGCACAAACTCTCAGGAGGCCAAAGCCGCCGTTGCAGCGACAGCAATCCGCGCCGCGCAGCCTTCTCGCATTGCTCTCGTGGTGCCATCGATTGCGCCAACTCTCGACAAACACCGTGCGCCACCGGGCCTGCTCGAACTCGAAGAGATCGGGCACAGTTTCAATAAGGGGCAAGCTTTGAGCTTCATCTTGCCACTCCTCTTGGTTGGCCGAAATTTCTTGAATCACCTCATCTCAGGTGCCCCTTGGAGAATCTACGAAGTTTTGTCGCTTGTCGGATGGGGGGTCTTCGCGCTCTTTGCGATCGCGTGGTTCACTTCAGCACTAGGTGAACGATTTTCAATTCTAAAAACCACGCGTGGCATTGTGCGTGCGGGACCAGGATTTGCTAATGATCGCAACGGTCGTCGCTGGACCGTCGAAGACTCCGTGCTGATCGTGCGCGAACTGGCGCCAAGCAAGAAGCCGCTCTATCAAGCGGTGCTGCTTGGTCCACAAGGTTCAATTATTATTCCAATTGGCCGTGCGAATGGTCAGGCATTCATCAATCTTTGGCAGCGCTGGACAACTCCGAACCCTCGCCTCGATCTCATGCAACCGATCGTTGCGCGGCGAGAGTTGAGGTTGATCTCAAGACTGTGGAAAGGGAAGTGGGTCGATCCAAGCGCAAGCGGTTCGTCAGGCGCGACTGGCGTATGAACCGTCTGTCGTGTTGATTCGAATCATTTCGCCAATCGTGATGAACGGTGGAACGCGCGTCTTCAATCCCGTTTCGCACGTTGCTTCTTTCAATTGGTTGGTCGCAGTTGCGCCCTTGATTCCTGGGGCAGTATCAGTCACTTGCAATTCGACGACGTTCGGCAACTCGATCGAGATCGGTCGTCCGTCGCACCACAAGACAACCAGTTCTGTATTTGGCTTTGCATAGAGAGCCATATTGCCAACAACCTTTTCGTCAAATTCACTCTGCTCGTAATTGGCGGAATCCATAAACACAAAGTTCTTTCCGTTGGCGTACAAATATTCCATCGGCCGACGGTCGAGTTCGACTTGCTCGACATTTTCACCGGAGCGCAGTCGCTTCTCAAGAAGCGTTCCCTTTTCGATGTCCTGAATCTTGATCTGAACGAAGGCGCGCAGATTGCCAGGAGTAACGTGTGCGTACTCGGTGACTTTGTACATGCGTCCGTCAAGTTTGATTGCGATGCCAGGTCGAATGTCGTTGGAATTCATAGGGGTCCTTTGGGGAAAGAGCCGATCATAGCTAAGAGCGCATAAATCACTTAGCATGAATTCTCGTAAGGCAATCGAAGCACATGCGCATCAAAGGTCAATTAAAAAAACCCCCGAGCACAAGGCTCGGGGGCGGAGGGAGGGAAAAGGGCGTTGTTGATGAGCCAGTTAGCTTTTGAAGTCAATCTTCAATATCCAACAGAACTCATACGGATTCTCATCCGTACTGTGAACATATCTCCAATTTCAGTCTTGTAAAATTTTGTTCGCCAAAATTTCAAATTATTTTTGTAGAGGTGTGGGATGGGATTGCGCCGAATAGTTGGTCTTCTCAGCTATCCTTAGATCAATTATGCAGAAAAAAACCTGTTATCGGAATGTTCCCGATGCCAAAGCCAAGCACTATTTCGCATTATTTCCCGCTGTTTTAATGCTTTTAACGGCAAATTATGCAATCGCACAAGCCTCTGCGCCCGCGCCGACCATAAATCCAAGCGACAGGACCGTTCCCGCAAGGCGTCCGACCCCTCCAGTCCGCCCAAATGCTGTCGAGCCCCGTGCGATCGCAGATGCGCTTCCTTTGGTCTCGGAGCCTGCGAATATGGATTTCGGTTTTCTTTCGCCCAATACGCCTGGTGAAGGCATTGTTCTCCTTCGCAACACGAGCG
>JBEELA010000201.1:0-4914 GCA_041168365.1 Planctomycetota bacterium | reverse complement strand
TTATCGAAGTCCGCTTGCATTTCCACGCTTGCGATGCTGAGTGGAGAGCCAGGGACTTTGCTTTCGAAACGCAAACGCGTTTGCTGAAACGGCGCGATTTCAATGACCAAGCGATTCCCAAGCACTTTCCCCGATTGATGTGGGATGCCTGGGAAAAGATTTGCCGCTGGCGGTTTGAACTGCACAACAATTTCAGTGCATTTCTTTGCCATATGTTTGCCAGTGCGAAAATAAAACGGCGTCCCCGCCCAGCGCCAATTATCCACATGCAATTTGATCGCCGCGTAGGTTTCCGTCGTTGATCCCTTTGCGACTCCAGGCAGATCAACATACGCGCCTTCATCGGCACTTTTTCCATATTGCCCAAGAACACCATGCGTTGCCACAGTTTCGGGAGTAGTCGGACGAATCGCGCGCACTGCCTTGATCTTTTCCGCGCGAATGTCTTCCGCTGTAATAGCCGTGGGCGGCTCCATTGCGACGAATGCGAAAATCTGAAGAAGATGCGACTGAATCATGTCGCGAATCGCGCCTGTCGAATCGAAGAATGCCGTTCGATTTCCAACGCCAACAGTTTCAACTGCGGTCACTTGGACATGATCGATGTAGCGATGATTCCAGACAGGCTCGAAAATAGTGTTGGCAAATCGAAGCACCAACATCGCCTGCACAACTTCTTTGCCGAGGTAATGATCGATGCGATAAATATCCTCTTCTTCAAAGACTCGGCCTAGGGTGCGATTGAGGCTCGCCGCACTTTGTTCATCGTGGCCAAAGGGCTTCTCAATAATGATGCGCTGCCATGAACGCTCACTCGAGTTGATCGAACACCACCGTTTGCCTTCAGTCACTAGCGCGGCATCTTCGATCCGCTGCACAATCGACTCGTACAACTCGGGTCCAACTGAAAGATAGAAAAGTCTATTGCCGTGCGTATTGCTTTCTTCATCGAACTTGCGAAGTCGCTCTTCGAGTCCTGAATACATCTCAGTCTGCGCTGCATCACCTGCGAAATAATGAATGCACTTTGCAAATTCGGCCCAGCGTCCAGCGTCCCAACGTTTGGCATGCTGTTGAACTGATGCTGCAAGTTCTGCGCGCCACGCATCATCAGTTTTTTCGCGCCGCGAAACTCCCAGAACTTTGAAGTGCTCGGGTAACGCACCAATTGCGCGCATTTCATAGAGAGCAGGAATTAACTTGCGTGCGGTGAGATCTCCGGAGGCACCGAAGATGACAAGAACACATGGATCTGGCTTGCGCATGGGGCGCAGTTCTACCACTAACAGAGCATCGAACCAATGGCAGAGGCAACTTCGACGATGCGCTTGCCTGCGGGATCGATCAGCCAGAGCCAATCATCAAACAAGAACTCGATTCGAGCCGCCAACAGTGCGACGCGACCCATCACGGTAAATCCGAAAGCAGCGCCGAAGGTGATCATCAGATACATGATGCCGACACGCGCCGCGCGACCTGCGACGCCTTTGTGCTCAACCGAAAAGAAGAAATAGGTGAGACAACAGAGAACGCCAACGACAAGCAAGATGTTTGCGAGACTCGCCCAAATGGTCGGCCACAGCATCCATCCACTTTGCGCTGATTCTGAACTGACGATTGGCTGCACAAGCGGTTTGAAGGTTGCAATTGATTGCGCAACAAGATCGCTCTCGACATGACTGACGATCTTCAAGCCAGCGGTCACTCCAATGATGAACGAAATGGGCCAAAGACTGATCCATCCACCCTTGGGCGCAAGGCGCATCAACAACATGAGACCAAGAGCGAGTGCGAAACACATCGCAACGACTTGAAAAGTGGTGGGAGCTGGCAAACTTGGCAGCACTTGGTCATGAACGAGAGTGTGCGTGAGAGCGCCGAATAATTTTGGAACAAGCGTGTCCCAAAATCCAATCACTCCCCAGTATGCGGCAGAGACTCCGATGATCACAGCTTCAGCCAAGCGGTATCCAGGATTGTCGCGGTACAAGAAAGAGAAAATTGCGAGCGTGAAAAACGCTGCCAGCCAAAGTCCAATCGTGTTCGCCCAACTGAACGCGAACTTTGTCTGCGAAGGATCGGCCTTCTGTGCGGCTTCGAATTTCTTTGGAGCAACTGGATGCCACTCCGTCCATTTCTCAGTTGACGCGCCATGTATGTCATTCGCTTTGACTTCGACGGATTGATCAATACGCTCGACATACGCACGCGCCATTCCTTGGCCGATCGTCATACGAATTCCCACAAGCACAACAATCACAGCAACAACGATGACCCAAGTCTTCGATGGCTTCATGACGTCGCCCTCACCTTCGAATTGCGCTGTGCAAAGAACGCGATGTTTCCCAAGATGATCAGCGCGATCATCAACAAATGAGCACCAAGCTGTGGCCCCATGCGGCGCTGCGCTTCAAGATATTTCGCAGGAATCGCAGCGGAAGTGTCCTTTGGCGCAAGGCTGGAATTGACAAGCGATTCATATTCCGCCGCACCTTTGATCGCGCCGAGCAATCCATTCAACTGCACGGGGTAATACGGATAGAGGCCTGGCGTCTGCACGCCTGTGCAACCAGTGACCATCTTGATCTTGCCGCCGCTGGAAGAGATCACATATTGAATCCATTCCTTTGCGCCCGGATATCCCGCGCTGATGGTGATCAGCAGTGGGAAATTATCGACTCGCTGAATTCCTTTGAGCGCAACTACATCCCCAACTGCCACTCCATTCTTCGTGATCGGAAACGCCTTTGCGAAATCAGTCAACATCACTTTCATCACCGATTCATTGCCAGATTGAAAACCGAGATTGACATAATCGACCCCTTCTTTGAGTTTTGGATAATCGGCAAGAATGACTCGCTTGATTGTTTCGTCGATCAACTGCGGACCAAGTGGCCACAGCGCGATGAAGACCATCCTCAAGCCACGCGCCGCACATTGATGGACCAAACTTGTCGCCATCGGAGTCAACTCGCCACCGCTTGCAGGATCGAAGTCAAATGAGATCAACACGGGAGTTCCAGGCGAGAGCGCTTCGATCGCTCTATAGACAGCACGCGCTGTGGGAGTTGGAGTCTCCGGCAGAGTTTTGCCTGTGATGCCGATGAACAAGATTGGACCTGCGACAGAAATCGCCATCGCAAGAAAAATCCAGCGACGATCGAGTCCTTCGAGGATGGTGATGAATTTGCTCATTGGTCAGTCTCCCGATCCCATCCAAGATCGATCAACTCCCAGAAGAATTCGCAAGCTTGTTGCGGTCACGCCAAGCGCGATACCAATGATGATCGCGCGATTGCCCGCCGTGTTGAAAACCTGCATAATGTAGACCGAAAGATTTTCCAATCGCAATCCACTCGCCCAATCTGGCAACCAACCCGTCAGCACAACTCCTGCGAATGTGCGGCCAAGCAGAACAATGAACGCAGTTGAAAGCAGCAAAATTGCTTCGAGATTCTTTGCGCGAAAGGCTCGAAACGCAGCACTTGCAACATAAAACGCCAATAGTGCGAACATCGTGCTCGTGATAGGCACGAGTGCGAATTCATAGATCCAACCAAAGATGGAACCCTCCGCATCTTTTTCGCCAGACCATCCAAGCAATGGGAACTGAGTGGACTGCGGAACGCCAATTTTTCCAAGTCCTACGACAAGTGTGATTGTGAAACAGATCAAAGTGATCGCCGCATATCCCCAACCTTGATCGCGCCGCGAAATCTTTGCGAGATTGACTTTCGCCAGACTGCCCGCACCAAGGATGAAGGCGATCGCTGCGACAACATTAAAAATCTCCCCTACGGTTTCACCAAGACTTTCGGTGATTGGGAAGAATGTAGAAAGCAACATCACGAATCCGGCGATGATCGCAATCCACATTGGGACGAGGCGCTTCATGATCCGAGCACTCCCTTCAGCCATTCGAGTGCGGCAGGCATTGCGCCTTGTGGAGCAATTGCAGCCCCTGTTGCAAGGACAACTCCAATTATGATGATGACCGCAGCGATTGCTTTTGCGACATCTTGCCCTTTGAGCGAGCCAATTTGATCTGGTTCGCCAGAGAGGTATGCGCTTGCCGCCATAAATTCCTCCCCGATCAGTGTGTAATCACATGCAGCAACGAAGAATGGAAGCTGACTGCTTTCGGCAGTCCCTGCAATCTGAATTGCACCGATGGAATTTCCTGTCTCTGCCAAGATCAAGCTCTCTGCAAAGAAGCATCCCATATAAAAACACGCCGCCGGCTTTTCGCGCACCATTCGTCCAGAGACATACGCGACAAATCCAAATTGTTCATCCGTGATATATCGAATCGCATCTGCGTTGTATGCATCAGCTCGGCCTGCGGCGAGGTATGACGCTTGCACTGCTTCACGAGCTGCTTCCATCACGAGTGAGCGACTCGTTGGCACTTCGATCGCCGCGTCATATTCAGCAGCAGTTCTGGAGACATTCCCCAGCACCGTCAATCCAGCAACAGTTTGAATGTTGTCCATGTCTTGAATGCCTGGAACGAACAAAATTGATCTTCCCATTTCCGTCGCACGACCAACTGCATCCTTGATCGCTTCGAGCGCAGCGATACGGCGAACTTTCATCGGTCGACCTCGACGCGCAGCGAGGATGAAATAGATCACGCATGCGCTGACGAGTAAAATAGCGCAGAACAAAGGCAATTTTGCGCTAATAAAAAAGTTCCAGTGCCCCGTTGCAGCAGACTTCGTTGTCGTCACAGCACTTGAACCATTTGGACTGACTGCGGTAACACGGAAAAAAAACGATGCGTCCGGCGAAAGTTTCGATACGACCGCATTTGTTTCTGCGATGGGAACTTCTTCCACTAAAGTCCATGGGCCTTGGCCTGCACCTTGGCCTGCACCCTGGCCTGCTGCAAGCACTTCACTTCGCTCGACAATC
>JBEELA010000200.1:0-6464 GCA_041168365.1 Planctomycetota bacterium | reverse complement strand
TTCTCTGGATCACGATCAAAGTTCGACGATCCTGCCGCTGAAGTCGCACTATGTCATCACGAAAAATGGGATGGCAGTGGCTACCCACAAAAAATTCGCGGAGAAGAGATTCCGCTCTTTGCACGAATCGTTGCGGTCGCCGATGTTTATGACGCACTGGGATCACGGCGGGCATACAAGGAACCTTGGCCCCGCGAACGCATCGAAAAGCTTTTTGCTGAAGAGGCGGGCAAGCACTTTGACCCTGAACTGTCTGCGATCTTGCTTGCGAATATGGACGAGGTCGAACGCGTGCGCGACGCATTTCCAGAGACAGAAATCAATTTGAAGCAATCCGCTTCGTGAGAAGACATCCCACAAACACGCGGTGATCTCAACTTGTCGCTGCAATGCAATCTTTTATTTGAACAAGAAAAGTGGTACGGTTGGCTCAGACTGGTCGTCTAGGACGCTCCGCAGCAGTGCAAGAGAATTTGGTGATACGACGTTGGCTGGCTCAAGCGAAAACGCGCATTATCATTCCAACATGTCGACCGCACCAACAACGGCTCACCCCACACCCAAACTTTCATTCATCGATGCGCTCGGCGCGTCGCGAATGATGAAAAGTGGTGAAGCGACAATGATCGACGTTCGTGAGATCGACGAACATAAGCAACAACACGTCGCTGGCGCAACGCTCTTTCCTTCTTCCATTTTCTCAACCAGTAGTTTCCCTGGTGCGCATGTTGGGCAAACAACACTTTTGATGTGTCACAAAGGAGGTCGCGCCACAAATATCGCCGATCAGTTGTGCGCAAGTGGTCGTTCAGATATTGCGATCATCAATGGTGGCATTACGGCATGGAAGTCCGCAGGGCTCCCAATCGTGGTGGGATCGAAGGTTCAAATTTCGATCATGCGACAGGTCTTCATTGTCGCAGGATCGATGATGCTTATATTCACCGCTCTTGCCGCTCTCTTCAACCCATGGTTTCTCGTTGGAACTGGCTTTGTTGGTGCTGGTCTTTTATTCTCTGGCATAACAGGAATATGTGCGATGGCGACGATACTTGGGAAAATGCCGTGGAATAGATAGGAAACTATCTTTGCCATTCACGATAGAGAATGATGATGAATGACCCTAAAAAATTACTCGATGAATGCCGTCGCCAAATCGATGAGATCGATCGCCGAATCGTCGAGGCGCTCTGCGAGCGTGGACGCGTTGTGTCGCAAGTGGGCGAAGTCAAACGAGCAGCAGCCTTGCCGATTTATGCCCCCGACCGAGAGCGAGCCGTCATCGATCGGGCGATCTCCCGCAATGAAGGCCCACTTTCCAATCGAACAATCGAAGGCGTCTTTCGCGAGATCATGTCTGGTTCGTTTCGACTCGAGCTTCCACTGCGAGTTGGATTCCTCGGGCCAGAAGGAACATTCAGTCATCTCGCCGCGCTTCGGCATTTTGGATCGAGTGTCGAACCGGCTCCACTTCATTCGATTGATTCTGTCTTCAGCGAAGTTTCTGCTGGAAGATTGGATTATGGATTGGTTCCATATGAAAATTCGATCGGTGGATCAATCGTGGACACATTGGATGCATTTCAGTTGTATCCCGCAAAGGCTTGCGCCGAAGCGATGATCGATGTCAGTCAATGCTTCATGGCAAATTGCGCACCAGAATCTGTGAAGCGCATTTGTTCGCGACCTGAAGTCTTTGCGCAGTGTCGCAAATGGCTGACCGCACGATTTGGCGAAACCGAATTAGTCCCAACAACATCCACATCCATCGCCGTGCAAAAAGCTGCGGCGGGAGGAGACGAAGGAACCGCCGCAATCGGGTCATCGCTTGCTGGAGAACTTTTCGGCGTGCGAATTTTGTTTGATCACATTCAAGATCGTCCGCAGAACATCACGCGCTTCTTGGTGATCGGCAAAGATGTCGCGCCACCATCGGGAAAAGATAAGACCGCAATCATGTTTCATACTCAAGACCGACCAGGTGCGATTGCAGATGTGTTGGATTGCCTTCGACGTGCAGGCGTGAATCTTTCGCATATCGATAAACGACCATCAGAACGAAAGAACTGGCGTTATGTTTTCTTCATCGACTGCGAAGGCCATGTCACGGATGCCGCAGTTGCTGCTGCGATCCAAGAAGCGCGAGGTTTTTGCGATGCGCTCGAAATCGTTGGATCATTCCCGTGCGCGCAGCGAACGCTTTGATTGCCACGCGGCAATCACACTCGACAACCACCGCCGCAACATCCACCAACGCGAGGTGTAGAAACTGGCAACTGTTCCTGCTTCCATGCTTCAAAGCCACCGGCGACATTTGACGCGTCATATCCAAGCCGCCGCAACATTGCCGTTGCACACGCAGAGCGTCCGCCAAGCGCGCAGTGAACAAGCACGCGTTTGCCTTTTGGAATTTGCGCAAGCTTGGTACTCAATCTTGTATATGCAACATTGCACGAACCTTCGACACATCCCAGCGCATGCTCGCTTGCCCCACGCACATCAAGAATGAAAGAGCTACCCAATTCGTTTGCGGCTTCTTTCACGCTGACTTCTGGAGTCTTTTCCAGATGTGTCGCGGTTACAATTACAGTCGGAGGTACGACTGCAATGACGTGGTCATATCCAATTCGCACGAGATCGCGAATGATCTCATCACTCATCGAAGGTTCGCAAACAAGAACAATTTTCTCCTGCGGGTTCACGTATGAACCAACAACCATTGGAAACATTTTCCCAAGCGGGGCATAAATCGCTCCTGGCAAATGTCCATTGCGAAAAGCTGCCCAAGCGCGTGTATCAACGACAACTGTTCCTGGCTTTTCCCAAGACGAACTGTGCGATTTCAAATCGGTCACAACTTCTGGCTTGGGAATCTGCCCAAGCACGGGCACACCTTCGCGATTAGAAGTTTTCATTCGAGCGAAATACAACGGCGGCTCTGGTTGACCAGCGAGAATATCTTTGACGAACGCACCTTCACTACGCAGCAATTGCAGAATAGGGCTGACTGCTTTCTCATATCCCACAGTTGTTTGCGGCACTGCGCCAAGAGCTTTTCCGCATGCACTGCCCGCGCCGTGGCCAGGCCATACTTGCAAGAATTCTGGAAGCTGCGCAAACTTCTGCGCGCTTGCAAAGAGAGCGTGCGCACTCTGATCTGACATGCCTTGAAGCCCCGCCGCAGTTTCGAGCAGATCAGGCCGACCGAGATCGCCAGCGAATACGAAATCTCCACTGATCATTCCGATTGGCACGTCCGTCCCAGTCGCACGATCGAAAACGAGATAGCTCATATGTTCTGGAGTATGCCCAGGAGTGTGCATTGCACGAATTGAAATTCCACCAAGTGCAATCATGTCACCATCATGGAGCAGCACATGCTTGTATGGACCAACCCACTTTGATTGCCAATCCGCTCCGCCTTCCGCGCTGACATACACGCACGCGCCAACTCGTTCGGCAAGTTCGCGCGCACCGCTGAGAAAGTCTGCGTGGATATGCGTCTCGGCAACACCAACAATTTTCATTTTCTCGCGTGATGCAATTTCGATGTATCGATCAACGTCGCGCTGTGGATCGAACACAATCGCTTCGCCTGTCTTCTGACAACCGATCAAATATGCATACTGAGAAAGATTCGTATCGACGATTTGGCGAAAGAGCATTGGCGATTCTCCAGTCTGAAAGGCTTACCTGCGAAATGCGACAACACGAGAATACGTGCTTCGATGACGAGTCAAAAATCCATTTTTAACCCGGCGTACACGCGCAAATCAGTTGCATTCTCGCCTGCCGGAACATTGGATTGATACTGAAATCGAAGACCACCAACAAGTGAAAGACCCAGTTCGGGATCGACTTTCAAAGCCCATTCGGCCCGAGAGATTGTTATGTATTGACTGATATCACTTAAATCTGGTGCGATATACACATTTCCTTGAAGCGACTGACGCTCTGTGATATCCCACTTGCCATCGAGTTCTAAATAGCCTTCTGGATATGTTTCGTTGATTCCGCCGAATTCGTGCGTTGCTCCGAATCCAGCCTTGCCGACAATTGCAATTGGTGGAGCTTGGAAAAATCGATAACCAACTCCACCCCAACCAGAGAGACGCTGTTCCCACGCTTCGAGTGATGAAGCCTGACCTTGAGCTTTCAAGAACCACAACCAATCGGTTGACGTGATATCTCGGTCGTAGACACTTGTCACAAGCAAGTTGTTGTCTGTGGTCGCGTCATTGACGGTCTTGAAAAAATACTCGGCGTCTGTTTTCCACTTTTCAACATCCTTGATTTCATAGACTGCCCCTCCGACCACACGAAAGTCCAGTTGCTTATCTGATGCATCCGTGTAATTCGCATTGGCGGCAAGAACAAATTTCCAATTAGAAACGGGCAACACAGGCTTCGGAGCCTCAGCTGCAGAGCCCGCCGCGGCTGCGCCAGTCGCTTCGCTTTTTGCCGAATCGATCAGGACAGCTTCACTGCTCGCTTGATTCGCATTGGTCATGTCAGTGGTAATCGCCGCAACATTGGCAGGCTCGCTTGGTGTGGCGGCGGGACTTGCAGTCTGCGTCACCATACTTGTCATATTCGAACGAGCAATCGTCATCTGACCAAGAACTGCATGCTTAATAATGATCGAGTCTGGTGTCTCTGAAATAAGTTCGCCGCGTAGAGAATCACCACCAACAAGTTGCACAACCACTTGATTTCCAGACATCGGTTGTGGTTGGGCAGGCGCTTGCGCAGCAGCTTGGACTGTGAAGAGAGACAACGCAAAAACGCACTGTAAAATTTTCCTTCTCATTCAAATAGAGTAACTGCAGACAGATAATTTGTTATTTGTTGCGCACTCGCAAACAAATAATTTCAAAAGGCTTCATCTTAATGACAGACATATCCCGTTTCACTGGGATGGCTCCACCCTTGATTGGGAGCTCGAAGAAATCGCAGTGCGTGACGCGCTTTGCGCCGCGCGTCCAACTGAGCGCACAAGTTTGAGGCGAACCAGTTCGGTCAACAAGGCGAACAATCACATCTCCACTGCCGTCACTCGCCGGCTTGAGCGCAGAAATTTCAGTGCCGAATTGTCCACTGACGCTCTGAATGTTCAGAAACTGCTGCGACTGGGCGAGTTGTTTTTGTTTCGTTGGGGAAACTGAAACAAGCGCATTGTTGAGCCGATCAGATGCGGCCCAGTCAGAAGAATCCCAAGCCGCACGACATCGAATGCCATACACAAATTCATGCACACCTCGATCAGACTTTGGATCAGGAAAGTTTGGACTCTTGACGAGCGTCAGCCCAAGCATTCCACCATGAGCGCTCTTGCCGAAGATGCCATCGTCGATCACGCAGAACGCCGTCGCGTCATCACTCAATGTCATCCAGTCATGACCTGGAACTTCGAACTGCGCCGTCTGCCAACTTGTATTGCGGTGCGAGTCACGGTCAATATGTCCGAACTGCGTGCCGAAGCGAGCACTGCGTGTGCGAAGCCTTGTTGGGAAAAGTGAGCGCAGCAATGTGCGATCCTCGCGCCAGTCCAAGCGGGTGCGAACGAGAACGACATCACTCCATGGTTGCAATTCATATGTCTGCACAATCGTGCTACGTGTTCCAAGTTTGCGCTCGACAGAAAGTGTCGCCATACCACTGCGCATATTCGCCTGCATCGTGCATGGCGTGATTACCGGCGTTGGTTTCTGAAGATATTCCTTGTCTGTATCCCACGCCTCCCATCTACGCGGACGATCTTCATAGAGGACGAGTTCGTTGAACGCACGACCACGCATGGGTTGCACTGTGCCATCAAGCGTAATGATCTGGGCGATGCAGCCAAGCGCATCAAAGCGAACGGTGACGAGCGAATTTGATATCTCACCAGCGGACGCGCGAAGCGATTCATCTTTCTGTACAGCGTTCGCCACGGAAATACTACATGCTGGTGCTTCGATCGTTGCACTGCTTGCTGGATTGAAAACAACTCGATCGCTCTTCGCTCCACCTACTTTTTGTGCCGCGCGTGAGAGTCCCGCGTCACGGAGTGCGGTCAAATGCGTGATCGCATCACCCATCGCCTTGCGTGCATCGTCATAGACCGGACCGATGCTCGATCCAGGAAGGATGTCATGGAATTGATGAAGCAAAACAATTTTCCACAGAGCATCGAGTTCGACGAGCAGAGCCCGCTCCTGCGCTCGAGCAAGCGGCGCAAGCACTGCGAGCATTTCAACTTGGCGAAGAAGTTGCTCGGCCTTGCGATTCGCCTGCTTGATCCAACGCTGCGATGTGTATGTCCCTCGATGCGCTTCGAGATAAAGTTCTCCGTCCCACACAGGAATCTCAGTTCCTCGTCGAGCACATGCCTGAGCTTCTTCATGCAAAATCTCGCAGAAATCACCTGCTTTTACATAGTTTGTGGCGGGCATTCCTTCGCACTGCGATGCGCTGCGCGTTCG
>JBEELA010000199.1:0-5963 GCA_041168365.1 Planctomycetota bacterium | reverse complement strand
TATATAGAGAGGTCGTTCACCGAAGGAACCAAGCCGTCGACATATTCGGGAAGTTTGGCGTCGAACTGGACGAATAAACTTGATGTGAAGCCTGCGGATGCCAAGGACGAATCGACTCGGGATAGCACGAAATGGACGCCTATTGGACGTGACCTGGCTTATGAGCGGACGATTGTTCAGCGGATTGAAGAAAGCCTGAACTCGCCGAAGTAGGTTGAGATCGAAGTGGTTAAATTGAAAGTCCTATAACAACATTACCCCCTAATTTTATGATTCTTTTGACATTTCAGACCTAGAACGCACCTTGAATACGGATGGACATATGTGGCGCCAAGGAGATCACTCTTTTTTACGGTTTAGGTGTGAGATGGCTGGCTTGAGTTAAACGTTTCAAATGAAATCAAAAATGAAATCAGAAATGAAAAATCGACGACATGCCAAATTTGCATTGATTGCAATACTCGCATTGGGCGGAGTCGCACTTTTATCGACATCAGTTCTCGCGCTACCTGGTGGAGGCGGGCAAGTGCAAGTTCCGACAAACGCAAATGATTTCTTTGCTCCTGGAACCCAACCCAACCCCGATTCGACAGCATTTGAACCAGTTCAAGCTTCCAACAATTGTTCATATTGTCACGGGAACTATAATAATGTTGTTGCTCCATTCGACACTTGGGTTGTAAGCATGATGGGTCAGTCAGCACGCGATCCTGTTTGGCACGCAGCTTTGGCGATCGCAAATCAGGACGCGAATCTTTCAGGCGAATTGTGCATTCGTTGTCATGCACCAGGCGCTTGGCTTGCGGGACATAGCTCGACTGGAGATCTCTCTCAGTTCACTCAAGATGATTTCGATGGAATCAACTGTCATTTTTGTCACCGTGTTGTGAACCCAACTTTGGGCTCAGGCAGTGCAATTGGATATTCACAAAAGGGTCAAGACCCAACCCCTGATCCAGAAGTAATAGATCCACTCTTCGCGGCAGGCTTGCTTCCATCACCGAATCTTGGCAATAGCTCTTTCGTCATCGATCCGAAGGATGTTCGCCGTGGACCATTCGATGATGTTCCACAGAATTTTCATGGCGGTCCTGAATTGATTTATTCCCCCTATCACTCGAACGGCTCGCTTTGTGGGACGTGTCATGATGTCAGCAATCCTGTATTCAGCAAACTTCCGAACGGGCAATTGGCGCTGAATGCGTTGGGAGTGTCGCACCCCACAATGGATAAGAGTGACATGTTCCCAGAACAGCGAACATATTCCGAATGGCTCAACAGCACATTTGCAACAACTGGAGTGTATTTTGCTGACGGGCGCTTCGGTGGAAATCACCCAACTGGTGTGATGAAGAGTTGCCAAGATTGTCACATGCCAGATCAACAAGGTGGAGGCTGTGTTTTTTATGAAGGCGATCCAACCACCGAGAGACCAAATGTTCCGCAGCACTCATTTGCTGGATCAAACACTTGGGTCTTGCGTGGAGTTGCCACACAGATGGGTGAAGACGCAGAATATTTTGGACTGACTCCAGAACGCGTCGACAATTCGATAGCACGCAATGTGCAAATGCTGCGTGATGCTTCAGATATGGAATTGACGCAAGTTGCGGGCCAACTGCAGGTCAAGATCACCAACCAATCTGGACACAAACTTCCTACTGGGTATCCAGAAGGCCGACGTGCGTGGCTGAATGTGAAGTTCTACAACGCGAGCGGAACGCTTCTCGAACAACGAGGAGCGTATGACCTTACTACTGCAACGCTGAATGAAAGTAATACGAAGGTCTATCAAGCAAAGCATGTGATCGATCAGGCAATTGCGACTGCAACCCATCTGCCAGTGGGACAGTCGATGCATTTGGCTCTTTCAAATGTTGTGGCGCTTGATAATCGAATCCCGCCACGTGGTTTCACCAACGCTGCGTTCGATGCCGCTGGCGCAAGCATTGTTGGATATTCCTATGCGGACGGTCAATACTGGGATAACACGAATTACCCCATTCCCGCCGGTGCAAAGACTGCGGTTGTGAACTTTGACTATCAAACTTCCAGCCGTGAATACATGGAATTTCTACGGGATACTGCGACTGATGGATCAGGCTTAACGGCCTACAACCTTTGGGTGCTGCACGGAAAAAGTGCGCCAGTCGCGTTGGATTCCAGCCAGATCACTCTCGTCCCATCGAACCCCGCGGATCTCAATGGCGATCAATTCGTCAATGGCCCAGACCTCACCATTCTCTTGAGCAATTGGGGCGGAATCGGAAGTGGCGACATCGACGGAGATGGCGTCGTCGGCGGACCAGACCTTGCAGCGCTCCTGGCTGCTTGGGGTTCTTGATACGCCCCTGAACGCATGCATGGACTCAAAAGTAATTCGTGCAGGATTTAGCAGCGGAATGATTCGCCCCCGGGCTCAAACATGCATGGACTCAAAAGTGGTTCGTGCAGGATTTGGCAGTGGAATGATTTGCCCCCGGGCTCAAACATGCTGCGCGCTGAAATCCATCGCGCCCTCCGGCGCGCGCCAAGACAACTACGCGGACTCCGGCTCGGCTTGCAAACTCGCCGGGGTTCAAATCATTCCACTGCTCACGATGGCGAATCAAATTCTCGCTCGAACGTTTTTCAGATACCGCCGCACATCTGTTTGCGTATCCAGCCGTTGAAAAATTCTGCCGGGCGAGTTCCGCAGGCGGCCGACGGAATTTGTAATCAAATGTCGAAACCCAGATCGTGTCGGTCGCCGAGGACTGTCTGAGCCCGGCGGGATCTTTTCACGGCTGATCACCTATGCATTTCCGTGGCTGTATCCGCCACGCGAACAGGATTACACCCCGCCGAGCGGCTTAAGCAAAGGATCTGGATAGATCTCGTTGTAATCCTCCATCGCAGCAGTCACAACTTGAGCCGCGCGCTCATATCCATACACATCACGAATAGATGTCGTGGACTTCTCGCCGATATGAAGTTTGTAAGTAGAAAAATAATGTTGAAGCCGCTCGATCACCAGTGGCGGAAGATCGGTCAATTCGCGCGCGCTATCCCACACAGGATCGCCGACCAGAACGCCGATGATTTTGTCGTCAGCTTCTCCGTCATCAAGCATCTGCAGACCTCCGACAACGCATACATCAAGGACAAGATCGCTCTTGTTGATCGGTCGCTCTGAAAGGACGCAAACATCCAGCGGATCTCCGTCGGCTCTCTTTGCGTGCGGACTGAGCGCAGCCACGCGATTTGCGCAGAGCGTTCGAGGCATAAAACCATAAAGCATCGGCGGAGTAGCGCTGGTGCGCTGCGGGCGATCAACATGCAAATATCCAGACTCTTTATCGACTTCGTACTTCACCAAATCGAAAGGCGTGATCTCGATAAACGCCTGCACAATGCGAGGCGGATTGTTTCCGCAGCGAAGTCCATGCCACGGGTGCGGACGACTGGTGTGATATCGAATGGGATTCATCGTGAGAGAGTAACGCTTTGTTTAACCGCCGCTTGGAACGGCAGCGGCATTTGGAACGACAGGACTTGTTTGCGTTGCCGAAGACTTTGGAGTTCGCTGAAGAAGATTCTCAACCGCAGCGCGCAATTGGCGATCAGAATTTGCTGATTCATCTTGCGGAGTTTGCGCAACAAGAATGTCGGGGACCGCTCCATTCATTTCCATATCCTTGCCATTGAGCAAGTACCAACCGCGTGTGGGCATACGAACGGTCGTGCCATCAAGCAGTGACGCAGAACCTGTCGAAATCACGCCGCCATATGTGGGCATTCCCACAAGCGTTCCGCGCTGAAGTGTCTTGAATGCATGCGCCACAATCTCCGCATTCGAAAAACTTTTTTCGTTGCAGAGCATATTGACAGGCCCAGTGAACCGCTGAATGAAGAGTCGATCCTGCGGATATCCATCAGTATGCTTCGGATCTGCGCCGCGCGGAACCGTGTACGCATGGATCGGCGAGCAGATCGATGCGAGCAGTCGATCCGCAGTCCATCCTCCGCCATTATTGCGAACATCAATAAGCAAACCATCCTTGCCATCACACGCTGCATATAAATCGCGTTCGAATTCGTCCAGAGCTGGCTGAGCCATACCTTCAATATGGATGTAACCCAAACGACCCCCCGACCATTCGTCCACCAATTTCGCGTTGCGCGTTTGCGTCGCTTGATATGCCAGCCTGCCGATTGCCGAGTCTGTCACGGGGATGATGGCGGTTTGAAGAGAAACATCACGACCATCTGCAAGAGTGCGATTGATCGAGAGTACAACTTCGCGACCGATGGTTCCCGCCATGCGAGAAGAAAGCGTGTCTCCAGGACGAATCGGCTCGAAATCAATTCCGGTGATGATGTCACCAATCATCAGAGGCGTCTTTGCTGTCATCGCTGGAGCATCTGAAATCATTGCATCGACACGAAGACCGCCCGTTGCCGAAGAAACCATAACTCCAATTCGACCTTGTGGAAGGACCGTTCGACCACCCGATTGCGGCGAACGAATTCCAAGATGACTTGCATTGAGTTCTCCAAGCAAACGATTTGCAACATGATCGAATTCACTTGGCGTGCGAGCATGCGTGGCAAGTTCGGCATATCGCGCCGAGACTGCACCCCAGTCCAATCCCTTCATCGTCGGGTGATAAAAATTCTCGCCCATCAATCGCTGCGCTTCTGCAAATTTTTGAGAGACAAGTGCCGCTTGATCAATCACAATTGATGAATCAATGTCGATCGATGTTCCACCTGAACTACTGCTGCCTTCAGCGGAAGTCGAGGGAGCAGGTCCACCAGATGTTGAAAGCAATTGACCTTTTCCGCCAGAGAGCGTGATGAGTTTTTCGCCAGTGAGTGAAATACCTTGGACACTTGTCCGTGATCCAAGTTTGCGCTGACCAGTGCCATCCCAGTTGATGACGAACAATCCACCATCGAGCAATTCGCCACCGGTGAAATACATGCGGTCGCCAGCAGGAGAGATTTCGAGATTGCCTTCATTGCCAGGAATCGATGAGACGCGACGAACTCGGCGATATGCGTCGTCAAGAGAAAGTACAACTGGAACTTCTTTTTTTTCTGGCTTCTCGGACTTTTCTGGCTTGTCAGACTTTTCTGCCTTATCGCTCTTTTCTGCGACTTCGGTTTTTTCTTCGTCAGGCTTGTCTGCCTTTTCGCTTGCATCAGTTTTTTCTGTGGCTTCTGTTTTGTCAGCTTTCGCTTTCCCAAGAGGCTTGCGCTTCTTTGCGGCTTCGGCGGCATCCTTGAAATATTTATCAAGTTCGAACTTTGGAAGACCTTCGAGCGACTTGTCCAAAAAGACCATCCATACATCCACTTCTTCGTTTGTTCGCTCGGAAACGAAACTCAGAATGCGGCTATCTGCGGACCAGCGCGGCGAACCATCATTATCAGGGTGGCGAGTGACATTGATCGGTGCGGTCGATCCATCAGCTGGCGCAATAAAAATATCACTGTTGAAGTCGCGATCGGAATTGGTGAAAGAAAGCCATCGACTATCGGGACTCCAACGCAAATCAATTTCTGGATCCCAACCTTCGCGCACTGTTCGTACTTCGCGAGATACGAGATCCATCATCATGATGTCACCTCGGCCTCGACGAAATGCGAGACTCTTTCCATCTGGCGAAGGACTTGATTGACGATCATTTGTTGCACCGCTGATGAGTGGCGCAACCTCGAAGCGAACAGCTTCCGCCCAGCGCTCACTCTTAGGCTTGTCTTTTTCTTTGTCTTTTTCAGCGGGTTTTTTAGTCGGTTTTGTTGTTGCAGGTAAAGGCTCTGGTTCGACTGCGGGAGTTGCGACAGGCGCTGGCGTTGGTCCGGGATCAACTGCGGGAGTTGCGACAGGCTCTGGCGTTGGCGCAGGTTCGACTGCGGGAGTTGCGACAGGCGCTGGCGTTGGCGCGGGTTCAATTGGCTTGGGCTCTAAAACTTTC
>JBEELA010000198.1:0-3095 GCA_041168365.1 Planctomycetota bacterium | reverse complement strand
TTGTGCGATTTCGACGGCAGGATCGATCCGTTTCGCATTTGTACATGCACAGAGCGAAAATCCACTCACGAGTGCTGCGACACAGAACAGAGCTAGACGATTTTGTGAAATGAAACAAATTTGATTTGGATTGGTCAATTACAAGTAGAGCCTATGAGACATTGCCGACTTTTGTTGCCATTAATTTTTGTCCTTTTCGCAAGCACTACTGACGGCATCTCTTTCGGGTGATATGTGATCCCACGGCATTTACGGCGGGGAGGCGGATTATCAAGTCTCGCCCGAGCAACTGGCCGCCCTCACTCGAGCCAAAATTGAGTGTTGCGTGTTGAACGCCCGCGCAGTCCAGAACAACACTTTGACGTGAGGCAGATATCGCGCTCAATAGACTTCTTGCGGTGTGCTCAGCGATTCGGGTTCGTTTCATCGCACAGAATTTTGGTTCAGGATCGCTGGTGAAAGCAGCGATTGACGATGTCAATCAAGATGGACTTGTCAATGGGCTCGACCTCTCTTTCTCCTCTCGCAGTATGTTGGCCCAGGAGGTGCAGATTTCAACGGCGACCAAATAGTAAATGCAAATGACTTCGCATTTCTTGACAGTAATTTGGTTTGATTTCGTCCACTTGTTTCTGGTCACCATAGACTTGGATGCATGGCGCTTCAGGCTGCGATTGTTCTTTCTGATACTGGTCCCGTGGCAAAGCGCCTCGTGGGATTTGAACATCGGCCTCAACAACTTGAAATGGCAGCGGCGATTGATGCGTGTCTTGATCGAAAGGGACGATTGCTGGTTGAAGCTGGCACAGGTGTTGGAAAGAGCTTTGCATATCTCGTTCCCGCGATTCGAAGAGTGGTCGATCACCAAGAGCGTGTGATTATCTGCACGAACACGATTGCGCTGCAGGAACAATTAGTCGACAAAGATATTCCGCTGCTCAACGCTGTTATTCCAGAGGAATTCAGCACGGTGCTGGTGAAAGGTCGCGGGAATTATGTTTCG
This sequence comes from Planctomycetota bacterium, assembly GCA_041168365.1. Classification (GTDB taxonomy): domain Bacteria; phylum Planctomycetota; class Phycisphaerae; order Phycisphaerales; family SM1A02; genus F1-60-MAGs104. The sequence goes on along the minus strand of JBEELA010000198.1, from coordinate 2,092 downwards.
CTGCGCCGACTGAAACTTGCCAGCGCTCGGCAAGATCGCCTCTTCGGCGGCGAAGAAGATCGCCATGCCTTGCAGGGTCTTGAAGACTGGGCATATGAAACTCGAGATGGCACAACGACATCACTTCCTGTCATGCCCGCGCATAATGTGTGGGAGCAAGTGCAGTCTGATGCGGGAAATTGCATGGGCCGCAAATGTCCCACATACGAAAAATGTTTTTATCAAGCGGCGCGGCGACGCATGGAAGGCGGCGATTTGCTGGTGTGCAATCACTCGCTTTTTTTCAGTGACTTGGCGATGCGTGCGGCGGGGGGGCGTGGTTTTCTGCCGCCCTATCACCATGTGATTCTTGATGAAGCGCATTCTCTCGAAGAGGTCGCTGCCGATCACTTTGGTGCGCGACTGAGCGAAGGCGCAGTCTTGCACTTGCTGCGAACTCTTTGGAATCCTTCAAGCAATCGAGGGGCAATCAATGATGTCCCGATGAAAGATGGTGGCGATGAGACGCTCGAATCTGCGATGCGTCAGATTGATATTTGTCGTCGTGTATCCGAGGGTTTCTTTGGCGATCTTTGGCATTGGCGCGAATCGCAAGGGGGCGAAGGAGAGTTCCGGATTCGATCTGCGAATGTCGTTACAGATTCGCTCAGCGGACCACTCAAAAGTCTTGGAGTCATTTTGCAATTAGTTCGCGAACGAGCTGCAGATGAAGCAGATTCATACGAGATCAATTCCTATGCACAGCGGGCTACGACCCTCGCTTTCGCTTGTGAATCTCTTTTGGCACAATCCATGCCTGGGTGCGTGTACTGGATGAATTCTTCTGCACGCCGCAGAGGTCCTTCGGTTGGTCGTCCAGAGATCACCATCGCCGCTGCTGCTGTTGATGTTGGTCCGCTATTGGCGAAGCACCTTTTCAGTCAAGATGTCTCTGTTGTGTTGACATCTGGAACGCTTGCGACCAGTCACGGCAACTGCGCGCTCACTGCGGCAAGTTTGGGAATCACTGACCCACAGATTCTCATCTTGGGAAGTCCATTTGATTACGCGAGGCAAGTGCGTGTTCACGTCGAGCCTCAGATTCCTGATCCACGCGATGATGGTCATATGCAAGTGCTTGCAGAGCGTGTCTTGCACCACATCGAAGAGACGGACGGCGGTGCGTTTGTGTTGTGTACAAGTTTCCGCTCGCTCAACGCGCTCGTCGAAGCGACCATGCCTCGACTTTTAAAGCTTGGTTTCCCAGTGCACGCGCAGGGTGCGGGAGTTTCAAATAACCTGCTTTTGAAGCGATTTCGAGAGGATGAGCGCAGCGTCCTCTTTGGCGTCGCAAGTTTCTGGCAGGGGATTGATGTGCGAGGTCGCGCGCTGCGCAATGTCATTATCACTCGCTTGCCATTTGAAGTTCCCGATGCGCCGCTTGTCCAAGCACGCCATGAAGCAATCAGAGCGCGTGGAGGAAACCCGTTCAAGGACGACACTCTGCCACGAGCAATCATTCGATTCCGCCAGGGATTCGGTCGACTGGTGCGCAGCGCAACGGACACGGGTCGAGTCGTCGTGCTTGATTCTCGGATCATGACTAAAAATTATGGTCGAATGTTTTTGGATGCGCTGCCCGAGGGAGTGCGCATTGAAGTGTTCGGTGCGGATGAATATTCGGCGTGATTTCTTAGGCTTGCCGACTGACAGCATGAGTTGATTTTTCGTATTTTAAAACGTCGATCACTTCTGAAATGCCATTCAATCATGGATTGGTCGCCAAGACGAATAGAAGTGTCCAATGCGAATACCTGCGCCTCTAACAATCGGAAGGGCCACGAGCGACTGGAGCGACTGGTGAAGAAGAGGAAGCTTGGTTGCGAGGCCATGTTTGGATTTTCAATTCGGTGGAGCGGTGATTTGAGTCGGTCGATTGACGGGGCGATGTCTAATACAGTTTGCATATAAGCCAACTTCTACGGCAGGCATTCGAGCCACCGCTTTGATCGACAGAATCCAGCAGCAAAGTGTGCAGCCGTGAAAAGTCCTCTCGGGGCTCAGACAGTCCTCGGCGACCGACACGATCCGTTCATTCGACGCTCTTCTGCAA
>JBEELA010000197.1:0-6688 GCA_041168365.1 Planctomycetota bacterium | reverse complement strand
CAACATCGATGATTTGCGCGCTGCAATTGCAAGTGGTGCCCTGCTTACAGTCGAGCGCATGGGCGAGAAAACAATTGCAAATCTTCGTGATGCGGTCGCTGCGCATGATGCCGCTGGCGCGGGGCCTGTTCGTTATCGATTGGGCGAAGCCATACCAGTCGCTGAATCGATGCTGAAAATCCTGCGCGCTGCCCATGGCACTGTGCGCGTGGCTTTTGCAGGGAGCGCTCGACGCGGACGAGAGACCGTTGGCGATCTCGACCTTCTCGTTTCAAGCGAAGATCCCGCTGCAGCGAAGGCCGCGTTCTTGAATTGCGCAGGAATTGGAAAAGTTCTTGCGCAAGGCGATACAAAATGCTCAGTGCAATTGGCAACTGGAATACAAGTCGATCTTCGCATCGTAAAAGACAACGCATTTGGCGCAGCGCTGATGTATTTCACCGGAAGCGTTGACCATAATGTTCTCCTGCGAGAACGCGCGATTGCACGCGGAATGCGGCTGAATGAATATGGTCTTTTTCGCGTGCCGAAAGCAAACTCAGAAGGTGCGGATCTTCCGCTTGTCGCCGCTGAAACCGAGGAGTCGATCTATCGCGCACTGGAACTTCCCTACTGCCCACCAGAATTGCGCGAGATGCACGGTTCGGATTTGACGAAACCGTCACCGATATTGATCGAACTTACTGACATCAAAGCAGAACTCCATTCGCACACCACCGCGAGTGATGGCGATATGAGCATCATTGAACTCGCATCACTTGCGAAGGCTCGAGGTTTTCACACCATCGCCGTGACCGATCACAGTCGAGCGAGCGCGCAAGCGAATGGACTCTCGGTCGAGCGATTGCTGAAGCACATTGATGCGATCCGTGAAGCAGAAGCAAAGCTTGGAGGAATACGAATCCTCGCTGGAAGCGAAGTGGACATCATGGCCGACGGTCGATTGGATTATGAGGATGACATCCTTGCGAAATTGGATGTCGTTGTAGCCAGCCCGCATACGGCTCTCAAGCAAGCTCCTCAAGCTGCAACCGATCGACTCCTCTGCGCAATTCGACATCCATTTGTTCATATTCTCGGCCATCCAACTGGACGAATCATTCACGGTCGCGAGGGTCTCGCTCCCGATATGGAATTGCTTTGTCGAACAGCAAAGGAATGCGGTACTGCGATGGAGATCAACTGCCACTGGTCGCGGCTTGACTTGCGCGATCAGCATGTCCGCATCGCCGTTGCATCTGGTTGCATGATTGCCATCGACTGCGATATTCACTCTCCCGGCGATGCCGACAATCTTCGTTATGGCATCGCAACCGCTCGTCGTGGCGGGCTCACTGCTGCGGGATGCGTCAACACTTGGTCCGCAGAAAAACTGCACGAATGGCTGTTCAGCAAGCGATCGTCACTTCGATCATAAGTTCCTACGCTAGGATCAGACTTCGATGTTTGAATCACTCACAGAGAATCTCTCGGGCGCACTTCGAAACCTGACCGGACGAGGTCGCATTTCCGAATCGAATGTTCGTGAGGCGATGGGCACGATTGAAACTGCGCTACTTGAAGCAGATGTCAATCGTGAAATCGTAAAAACTTTCTGCGCTGATGTTCTTCAGGATGCACTTGGTGCTGAAGTGCTACGAAGTCTTCGACCCGATGAACAGATGATCGGCATCGTGCATAAGCGCCTTGTCACATTGATGGGCACAAGTGCATCGAGACTTTCATTTGTAGAGCCTGGGCCAACTGTTTTGATGCTTTGCGGATTGCAAGGCGCAGGGAAAACTACCACGTGCGGCAAGTTGGCTGCTTGGATTGGTCGGCGCGGCAAAAGCGTTCTTGTCGCAGCATGCGATTTACAGCGCCCCGCTGCAGTGGATCAGCTGCGAATTGTTATCGAAGGTGCTGCAAGTGCTGCAGGCGGCAGTCGCATCGCATTCCACGGCGAGCCAGATCAATGCGCAGATCAGCCCGGAGCAAAGCCCGGCAGCGCGGTTGGTGTTGCGAAGCGTGCCCTGCAGAAAGCACGTGCAGAGCGCTTCGATGTGCTGATCATTGATACTGCAGGCCGACTGCATATCGACGATGCATTAATGCGAGAACTGGAATCTGTTGATAGTGCAATCGAAGCGCATGAGATTCTTTTGGTCGTTGATTCGATGACTGGACAAGATGCTGTCAACAGTGCGAAGGCTTTTCATCAGCGTTTGAATATTGATGGCGTCATCCTTACTAAACTCGATTCTGATACGCGCGGCGGCGCGGCACTTTCTGTTCGACAAGTCACAGGCGCTCCAATCAAATTTGTTGGCGTCAGCGAACACTGGGATGGACTCGATGAATTTGATCCCGAAAGAATGGCCGGCCGAATCTTGGGAATGGGCGATGTTGTATCGCTCGTTGAAAAGGTTCAAGGCCAGGTCGATGAAAAAGAAGCAGAGAAACTTGCCGAAAAGATGTCCCGCGGTCAGTTGGACATGGATGATTTCCTGAGTCAACTGAAATCAATTCGACGCATGGGACCCCTGAAACAGATTCTTGGACTTCTTCCTGGAGTAGGTTCCATGATGAAGGACGTTGACATCGACGAGAAGCAATTTGATCGAATCGAAGGAATGATTCGTTCGATGACCAAGAAAGAGCGAGCCACGCCGACACTCATTGATCGCAGTCGCGTCAAACGCATTGCCGCTGGTAGCGGAACCAATGCAGTCGAAGTTGGTCGGCTGACAAAGCAATTCGAGATGATGCAGAAGATGATGAAGCAAATGAGCGGTGGCGGAATGATGGGCAAGATGAATGCGATGCGCGAGATGGCCGCAGGCGGTGGAATGCCGAATATGCCTGGCGCATCTGGTGCGCGCCCCGATGCAGCGAAGAGCAAATTCAAGCAACGCCCCAAAAGATGATTCAGCAGTCGATAGATCAGCAGGCCATCATTCAGGATGCCAATTCAGTCATTTCGGATTTAGAAATAGAAATCAAACTCACAGCCCGCGCTTATCTATAGCCGCGATCAAGCGGCAACGGATCGGAAGATTTTCCCGCGGCCCAATTCCTCAGCGAAGGCATGATCGTTTCACGAATCAAGATCTTTGCGCATGCTGCGACGGGGATCGCCAGCAACATTCCATATAAACCAGCAACGCTTGCGCCTGCGAGTACCGCGACAAAGATTGAGACTGGTCCAAGATTGGTCGCACGACCAGCAAAGACTGGCGTCAGGATGTAACCCTCAATTGACTGCACGATTGAAAAGACGAGTGGCGGTCCACCGACGATCCAATACCACGCCATGCGATCTGGTTCTGGAATCGTCAGTTGGTTTGCAGCCAAGAGTGCGATCGCAGGAATGATCACGACCAATCCAAGATATGGAACGATCGAAAGAATTCCTGCGAGTAAGCCAAGAGTCAATGCGTATGGCACGCCATTGATCCACCAACCCCCAGCGAACATAACGCCCATTCCAGCAGCGATCAGAATTCTTCCGCGGACAAAGCCTGCGACTGCCGCATCCATTTCGCCCGCCAAATGAAAGATCTTCTCTTTGCGGGAAGCTGGAACAAGGCTCCCAAGGAATTTCACTGCAGTTGGAAACTCAACACTGAAGAACCAGAAATAAAACGGGATAAGAACTGCAGCGAAAAGCATGCTGGAAAAATCAAGGATTTTCCACAGTGCTGACTGTGCTGTGGGACTCAGAAGCGCCTGAGTGATTGAAGTTGGAGATGAATCTTGCAAGTCTGCGGCTGGGTCAGGTTGAACAACGATCGGTTCTGTGACTGCCGTCACAAGATCTGCAGGCTTCGCAGTGGAGGCTGGAGGAGTCGATTCTGAAGCGTTTGTAGCAGGCAGCACTGAAGTTGATTTGTCATTTATCCATGTGCGCACTCTGCCGATTTCACTTCGATACTGGGAAGGAAGAACCTCTTCGAATCGGTTGATCCATTGATCGAAGCGCCCTGCTCTAGCGCTCGCAACGAATTCAGATGCCTGATAAACGATTGTTGGAATGAAAAGCAACCCAGCGAGGACAACTCCCAATCCTGCAGAAGCCAGAATCGCAGTCACGGCGACTGGTCGCGACATTTTCAAGATGCGGCAGAGCCAATCCACTAAAGGCTCGACCAAATACGCGAGCGTAAAAGCGAGCAGCAATGGAGTGGTCACAAACCGAAGCGCATATCCCGCCCATATTGCGCCGAAGATAACTGCAATGACAAGGAGATCTCGAAATGCTTGCACTTGCCAAATATGCAAACGTGCAAAGTTTGTATTTTCAGACTCAGTTGTTGGTTTCTGCGGATCTTGGTCCATCAATAATCTCTTAACTGAATTCTTGACACTATCCTTTATTTCCCATGATGTGTTTGCGCAGTCTGTCTTGCGCAAACACTTCGGCAAAGTCATAGACAGATCGAAAGTCCTCAATCGAATCATTTGGTGATTTGCGAAAGATCCCCAAATCAATCAATGTGAAGACGATTCGTCCGAAGTCGTCGGTGCGCTGCACGTTCCAACGTTGCAGGACAACGGGAGCCATCATTCCGTATTTCTCAATGGCGAATTCCAAGAGCCCCATACAAAGTTGCTGGCCACTGAGGTATCGATCATCAGGAGAAAGTTGGCTGGGATCAGACAGTGCCGCCTTTGCCGCATGCTCAAACCCAGTCTGGACAAAGTGCAACGCCTGGACTGGATAGGGTCCGGCAGCGGCCCGAATCGTGGCCAAATCCAATTCTGGTTTCTCCTTCGAAGGCATGTTTACAGTTTATCGGAAATCTGCTTGAAAATATGCACAATTCATAATGAAGGATTGCGCCTCAGCCACCTCCAAGGGATGAGCACTGCCGACAGATGTTTGCGAACGTTGATATCCCATCTTGCTTCGAGTGCAAAATGACAAATTCAAAATATTTTTTCTTTACCCCCTTCCCAAATGTAACAATGTGACGCTACACTTTTATCCAACACGGAGGTTACTACTATGAACGCATTGGAAGCGTCGTTTCGAACCACACTCATCGGACTTGTTGCTGTTGCAAGTGTTGGTTGCGTCCCACAAGAAAAATATAACGATCTCGATTTGGCCTATCGCTCTCAGCAGCAACAACTGCTTCGAACGCAAGGCGATCTCGAGACCACTCGAGCGAATGAATCGAGATTGAGATCGCAGCTGGCACAGTCAGCAGGTGATCTTCTTACTCTCGAAGCGCTGCGAAAAGGCCAGAATGTCGATGTCGACAAACTGCTCGCAGATTACGAATCGCTCTTGAAGAAAGTTGGCAACATGAATGGCGGTCCACTTCCAGCCGAAGTGAACGCTGCTCTTGCTGGGCTTGCTGCTCTATATCCTGATGTATTGCAGTTTGATGAAAAGCGTGGCATGATTCGCTTTGCTGCAGACTTCACATTCGATCCAGGTTCTGTTGGATTGAAAGCAAGTGCCCTTTCTGTGCTTTCTCAACTTGCAACGATTCTCAATTCGAATGCAGCAAACCCATTTGAAGTTGTTGTCGTTGGCCACACAGATAATGTTCCGATCAAAAAGTCCGCGGCGCAGAATCCAACCAACATGCATTTGTCTGCTCATCGCGCAATTGCCGTGCGAGACGCGTTGAATAAAGATGGCGTTCAAGCATCGCGCTTCCTCATTGCTGGTTATGGCGAATTCCGTCCCGCGGTCCCAAATGGACCAAATGGCGCAGCTCAAAACCGCCGCGTTGATGTCTATTTGATGCCGTACTTTGTGGCGATGTCCAGCGATATGTCACCTGCAGCTGGAATGCCCGCAGGTTCTGGTCCGGGTTCTGCTCTGGGTTCCGCCCCCGCCTCTGCCAAGGCTGCTACACCCACCAAGGTCGATGACGAACCGACGAAATAAGTCGGGTATTTTTTAGATTCGTTCTGAATGCTTTCCCAAGGGATCGCACGGAAAACCCGTGAGATCCCTTTTTTCTTTGTTAACTCCCTATAAAAACCATAAAGATTGCACGGCAAATCTTTGGAATGTGTGAATAACTCATAATCTCAAAGATTTTGTTTGAAATATCGTAATCTGGGATTACAATCAAGATGAGTATTCCTGTTTCACCGCTCTAACTCTGCTTCAACAAGGACTTTATGGAGAAAGAAATGACCACCCGATCCACTCGGCTATTGACCAACCTTTGCGCACTTTCCTTTTCAATCGCCTTGGGCTCGAACGCCTTGGCAGTTGATCCAGTGATCAACGAAATCCGAGTGGACCAACCTGGCATTGATTTGAGCGAATACATCGAGTTCAAAGGCACGCCTAGTGCTTCGCTCGCAGGTTTGACACTTGTTGTGATTGGTGACAACGACGCTGCGTCACCTCCAAGCCAAAATGGAACTATCGAAGCAGTTGTTGCGCTCTCTGGAAATTTCTCTTCGACTGGATTCTTTGTTCTTGCTGAATCCACATTTCAATTTGGAACGCCTGATCAAGTCGCGATTCTCAACTTCGAAAATCCCGACGATCTCACATTCCTCCTGGTGAGCGATTTTACCGGATTTGATGGACAGGACCTCGACACAAACGACGATGGCGTCCTCGATGCACAGCCATGGACTGCAATCATGAGTTCAGTTGCGTTGGTTCAAGTTGCAACTCCAGATGGAACAACAGCAGACTTCGTCTATTCGGCGACTCGAGTTGGTCCAGACG